>JBMYXW010000702.1:0-2509 GCA_049608825.1 Chitinophagales bacterium | reverse complement strand
TACCTCCGAAAGGCGACTTATTGATGTTAAATAGAAAAGCAGATTGCTTATTATTTCTTTAAAGTCATCAACATCTGCCTCTTTTATTGAGCGCAATTGCTTTTTTAAATCTTCTATCCTTTGATCATTCATTTTTTTGTTTTTTTTGCGAAAAAAGTGTGTTTTTAAAAAAATTTAACAGCCGCTAAAAGTCAATAGGCTATACGCCTACTGCTTTTAGCTGGCATTTAAAAAATACAAATCCACATAATCAGGTTTTAAATTTTTCACCTCTATTGGATTATCGCTTCCTTTCATCCAATCACAATAATCGGTGGGAGTGTCATACAATCTAACTTCCCAACCTTTTCTGATAAACCAATAATCTTTACCCTCAATATTTATAAAACCTTCTCTAAAATTTGGATCTACAGAAACTTCCCTGCCTTCTTTGTCGTAGATTTTTTTCCAACCCATTAAAGTATATGAAGAGAAACCCTTCTCAAAACCACCTGTTACTTTATGTACTGTGTCTAAAACCATAGTATATTAACGCCACATAACAATTTGTATAATTAATAGCCTTGTTACGTGGACTTTTTTAAGGTTATTTTATAATTATTTATCTTGCCTTCTACATCATCCACCAAATCTTGATAGTATCGCTGCTCTTCAATTAAGTCATTTAAATTCCCTTCTCCCCAGTTTTTTCGGGCAATATGCAAGCCTAAAACGACCCCTTTATTTTCGATGTATTCAAAATACTCTTCCCACTCCCTTTTTAAATCGTCCCAATCAACAGTAGTTTCATTTAGCTCCCTTGCTTTCTTTATTGTTGATATAACAACATCCGCAGCTACTTCACTTATATTCTTCATAGTCTTGTGTGTGTTTGGTTATAGTATAAAGCTCTAATTCTTTTAAAATATAGGCTTTCGCTTTTCGTCTCATTCCTTTTTTCTTTGTTCTAAAGGCGTTTTTAGCCCTTAGTTTTGAAATAGGATTGTGACGAATGTTCATGAATCTTATATGGTCTTGATACTTTCCCCAATAGGGGTCTGTGGTATAAGGTTTCATAAGAAAAAGGTTGTAAATTAATCTCGCACTTTACTATCTCCTATCACCCCCAGGTTCTTGAAATACAAATTGAAATCTGCCACCGTAAGTTCTCCATCACCGTTGAAGTCTGCCATCAATACCCCTGACTGAAAAAGATTGAAGTCATGTACTGTAATCACTTCATCGCTATCGGCATCCCCTGCCAGCAACACCCCAGCATCTATTGTGGTGGAAAAAGGAGCATCAGTTACTACATCGATGTGATTGCTGTGCCTGACTACGATATGGGTAATGCCATTGGGAGGGTGAATCCATGTGCTGCTATCTGCTAACCAAACTTGCTCCTCCCCTGTCAATTCCCCATCTGTAAAGTAATCTATCTGCAAACTATCATTCTGCCCACCTTCAAGGACTACCTGTAGTTTTATTTTGGGTTGTAGCTCTATTATGTAGTCCGTACCGCCAGCTCCATAAAGGTCGTTGTTGGAGGTAGATACATATACTCGCCCATCGGTACAGGCACAAACGTCTCTAAATCTGCCAAACTCATTTTTCATATAAATGGGATATGCAGGGGTTATTAAATCGGATGCCATGACCGCCTTGCCCTTTAGCTGTGCTACTACGATCCTTCCTGTCAAGTTGGGCAAGTAATCCCCTTCATAAAACACCGCCCCGCTTGGTGCTTTGGCAAATTCAAGTAATGGCGGAACAGTAATGAGTGAATCCGCAGCCCCATACCCATAATTTTCGCCCTCTAATACAAGGTTTATTTCATCACCTCCTATGTTTCCGTGCTCACTGCTGTATAAATTGCTGTGGCTATCTATTGTCAGCCCCTGTACATTGCGGAAGCCTGTGGCATAAATATAGGCATTGCCAGTAATGAGGTCTATAAACCAAATTTTGCCATAAGGGACAGTTAGGTCTTGCGCCTGTGCTGCGGTGTTGCCTACCCCCACACTCACAAATACGCCATTGTTGGCAACTTCTAATCTACCTCCCATTTTTTGGTGATAGGCTGCAATATCGAACAAGGTACGTTCCAGTATTGCCACATTGCCCTCTACTCGATACTCTTGAACCAAGAAGCGGTCAAATACATCTACCATAGATAGGAGGGCATATAGTTTGCCAGTTCGTTCTGTCATTACCACATCTAATAAGCCGACTTGCCCAATGGGTGATACCAGTTTGTGTAGCAACAATACAGTTGTATCTTCTGTTTGGCGGTAGAACTTGCCGCCCATTTCTGTAAAATATAAGCCCGTATTGTGACATGCCATGCCCCAGATGTTCGTATGGGTGCTATCCCGTACTATGGGTTTTATATCGGCTTGTACTGCTTGGCTTAGGAGCAGTAATAATAAAATGCGCTTTTTCATTACAAATTTTAATGACTTTACGTAAGAGAGATTTTACTGCTTCGTTGCGTTCATCATACACGTGACTTACAAGTTCACTATCACGA
>JBMYXW010000701.1:0-2510 GCA_049608825.1 Chitinophagales bacterium | reverse complement strand
ATTGCTGTGTTTGTCGCTAAAACTCAGATTGAAAGATGCACCTTCGCCTAAGTTGGCTCTAAAATATTCTTGGTATTTTTCCTGCATATTTGCGGGGATTTCTTTTCCATTCACCTTGATGTTTTTGCGATTGTACTTTACTTTAATTTGACGAATATTGTCATTCACCAGGCCATCGTGTTCCAACATTTCTCGAAGTGTAGAAGTAAAATCTTTTAAATTCAAATCTTCATCGTGTTCCCTTCCTTCCATTGCCTCTTCATAAGCATCTTCAAATAAGTTTATCTGGTCTTCGTATTCTTCCATAGCGTCTTCGTACTTTTTGAAGTGAAATTCATACTCTTTTTCTTGTCCTTCCCACTTCTCAGCCCACTCTTCCATTTTATCCTCATCCCATTTTTGGTTAAACTGTTGGCTAAATTCCTCCGCCCATTCCTTGTTGAATTTTTCGCCCCAAGCCTCCATTTTATCTTCAAAAGCTTCTCGTTCTGCATCGTTCCACTCAAAATGATAGGCATGTTCCTCCTCCATTCTATCCTCTATTTCGTCCTCCCATCTATCCAACTCATCTTCATAAGCCTCCAATACAGCCTCATATTCTTCTACAATTCGTTCTACTTCCTTCTCATCCATATTCTTCATATCACTGATGCTTTCCTTCAATTTTTTCTGACGGTCAGCTATTTCTTTCTTCAAAGGCTTCAACCTTTCTTCCAATTCTTGCCTTTTGATAGAATCCAGTCCCATCGGAATCTTCAATTTAAGAACTTGCTTGAGGGCTTTCAGCTTGTTTTTGTTCTCTTTGATTTTATTCTTATCCTTGTTTTTGTCCTTAATGATTATCTGGTGTGGAAAATTTCCTTTTCCATCTTCATCTAAGAAAAATATGTTTTCACCTCCTTCAGCAATATTTGTCCAGATATCGGGCTGCTCTGCAATAATAGTTACCAAATTAGAAGCCCCTTCCAAAATCGAATTCAAATCGTAAACACCACTTAAATTAGGTAAATTCGGGGCAGCAGGAAAGGCAGGCACAACAGGAGCTGCTGGCACTTCGGGCAATACAAAAATGCTCGTATTGGGTGTCACAAAAACAGGAGGCACAGGAGGCACAGGTGGCACAGGAGGCACAGGTGGCACAGGTGGCATTGGTGGTACAGGCATTGTAGGTGTGGTGATAATCTCTGAATCTCCATTCTTGTACTTCAACACTATTTTTTGCTTATCCTTTTGAAGTTTTTCCCCTTGTTTCTCTATGATTTTTGCATCCTTTTTGATACGTTTTACCCTTACCTTTGCCCTTTTGGTAGAATCACCTGTCATTTCCACAAATGCATCATTCAAATCTTCTGCTACCCACTTCAAATCTTCCACCATAGAATCAATAAATATATTTACCTCCTTTTCAGCCGCTTCAATATGAGCATTTGAAGTCCACGAAAGTGCTAAAACTGCAATCAACAACATCATTGAAGCTACCCAGCCATCTATATAATTGAATTGTTTTTCGCTTGGGCTAAAAAGTCTTTGAATGCGAGCCATCAAGTTTTCTTCTTTGCCATTTCCTGCAAAAGCCGCTGCCAAATAAGGCGTTTCTTGCTGTATTCTCAAATACTCAATTTCGGTCAATGCTCTGGCATACACTACCTTGTCGACACAAAGATGAATCGCCAAATCATCGCAACAATGCTCTCTAGTTGCTTGCATTTTGCCAGACAACCACCACGCAGCAGGATGGTAAAACAATACGATTTCAGCCAAGGATTGAAGGATATTTACCAAATAGTCATTGCGGTAGATATGCGCCAATTCATGTGCCAAAATTGCTTCTACTTCAGATGTTTTCAGCCCAGTCATTGCACCTATTGGAAACAAAATAAGAGGCTTGAGGTGTCCAATCACCATCGGAGTAGAAACTGCCGCCGACTCCAATAACCGAATTGTTTTGTTCACTCCAATCTTCCTGCAAATCGCATCCAACTTTTTTTGCCAGTGTGCTTCAACAGGGTAAACATCTCGCTTTCGAAGCCGCTGAACGTACACAAACCCACCAACAAATCGAATGCTAAACAATGCACAGCCCAACATCCACAAAACCACAATCCATGCCATATAATCGTTTGCCATAACCGACAAATCTTGAAAAAAGGCGGAGACAGAAGTTTCCGCCTTCGTTGGAGTTTTGCTTGCAATGCTTTCTTCTGAGAAGACCAACTCAACTATATCATTTTGTTCGTTTTGTACTTCAATAGGAACAACCCAATCCACTGTTGGAGAAGTTGTTTGATGCAAATAACAGAAGGTAATCAAGCTAGAACCTAAGAGTACAAACAATGCCGAAGCATACATATTATACCGAAGCTTAGAGCTTGGATTTTTGAAAAAAGACAAGACCAAAGCAGCAATAATAACCACAACTGCGCCTTGCCATATAGAGTGCAGAATGGTCCAACCAATTGCATTGATCAAAGTTTCGTTAAATATATTTTGAAGGTAATTCATATTTTTAA
>JBMYXW010000700.1:0-2524 GCA_049608825.1 Chitinophagales bacterium | reverse complement strand
TTCTTGCTTGATGAAACCTTTGTTGGGAAGTGAGCCATTCGCTACCATTTCAATCACTGCCACTAAACTTGCAGCCGTTGTCCAAGAAATCGCCCTCCAGTATCGTCCATCAATTTCAATTGGATGAAAAGCACGATAGTATTCATTTCTAAATACTTTTTCGCCCTGCCAGCCTTCCACTATCGCATATACATAGACAACATCCTCTTTTACAGGAGGTTTTGCGAAGGTCAATATATCCTCTAATTGCTGCTTATCTTTTTTCATAATCAACTCATACATCAAGAAACGCATCAATTTGGCGTGTCCAGGGTAGCGCATGGTTTTGTAGTTCAAGGTATCTACCTTCCCTTCATACGTCTCACACATCGTTCCCAAACCACCAGAAGTCGTAAATGCTTCAAACTCTTGTCCTTCAATATTGATATATTCGAGCCCCTCCAAAGAAGGCATCATTTTGCGAACGCCATTGTGAATCGCCTCTGCATCGTTCAAGTACTCGTTGATGACTCCTGCTGGTGACCAAGTAAAAGAATAAGCCAACAAACCATTCGGATAACGAGGCAATGCGCCTACTCTCAATTCAATATCTCTAAGCTTGGTAAAACCTTTTGTTAAATCTGCTCCAACTATTCCTATCAAGCCTGGTGCTAATCCGCATTGAGGTGCCATCACTCCTTTTGAAGTCTTGGCTAGTTCACGAATGTAATTGGTCGTATCGACATCTTCCGTCAAATCAAAATAGTGCTTGCCTTGGTCGTGTGCTATTTTTGCAATGGGTTTGTTCAAAAAATAGGGCAAAGCCGATACGACTGCATCAAAATCTACCATCAGTTTTTCCATAAAATCCGTATCACTCACGTCTCCCTTCAATACCTCAAAAGGCATATCGTGTTCATAGTGTGGAGCTTGTTTGTCCATTCCTGTCACTTCAAAATCTTTGCTTAGGAGTGTTGCTACGAGTGTTCCCACTTTTCCCAAGCCAAGTGTTAATATTTTCTTCATGTTTTCTTTAAAATTGTTTGTTAAAATATATAAACGGCAAAAGTATTTAATTTAATGGTAAATTGTTGAATGGCGGAATTGTTGGGTTGCTAAATTGCTGTATTGGATTGTTGGATTGTTGGATTGTTGGATTGTTAAATAGCTACACAAAGCAACAACACCTATAAGCGACAGTTTAACCATCAAATCATCAGCGAAGCGAAACCATTTAGCTGCCAAAAACCTCTTCAAATGTATCTTCAATCCAACTAATTTCTTCTTGTTCTAATCCCTTAAATTCCTTTTTCCTTGCTCGTTTAGATAATTTTCCTTTAGCCTGACTTAAAAAACGAACCAACAAAGCCACCATTTTATCGGGCATTTCCAAACGACTGTCTATCTGTCTTTTGAAGCGGTCGTATTTTTGGAGGTATTCTACTTCTTCAGGAATAATTTCCTCAATCGTTTTTTTAACACAAGCATATAGAAATTCCGCCATTTTTGTGGCATCAAAATAACGATACAAATCAGTGGTTTCATTCAGTATTTCCACATTTTTATCCGCTGCAATTCCCCACTCAATCAAGTCAAGACGAGGATAAGAATAGGTTCGAAGTACTTTGGCATAAGTTGAAATATTTTCCAGTATAGCCGCTGAAATGGGGAAGGTAAAACCTTGAGAATAAAATCCTTTTCGGGCAAGAACGTGGTGAATCAAATAACGATGAATTCGCCCATTTCCATCCACAAAAGGGTGGATAAACACAAATCCAAAAGCAATTATAGAAGCCGCTAAAACGGCATCAAAATTTGACTCCAACAACTTTTGATTCATCGCCAAAAGACCACTCATCAAGCTACTCACATCTTCCCATTTGGCAGAAATATGTTCTGGAATAGGAACACCCAACTCTCGGTCGTGTTCCCCAATAAATCCACCTTGTTTTCGCCATCCCAACTTCACAAATCGCCCACTTCCCATGACCATCTCTTGTAGCCTCAACAGTTCTTCTTCAGACAAAGGAATTCTCCCTGCCTCTCCAATTGCTCTACCCCACCTTTGAATCCTATTGTGTGGAGGAGTTTCGCCTTCAATGGTATAAGACGCTTTTGAATCCTTGAGAAGTAAGAAAACAGAAGCTCTAAGCAAAACTTCTTTGTGCGTATTTTTGAAATATGTTTTTGTTTTTTGAGGATAATTTTGATTGATTCCCTCTTCTAAATAGGGCGTTTTTCGGATAAGGGGACAAAAATCTTTGACTCCAGGTAAATTGTTTCGCACCCGATATCTTTTGCAGATTTCTACACTCCCTACATATTGAAGTTTAGGGTTCAAAACATCTACAAAGTTTCCACTTTTGGCATCCTTTAGATTCAATTCTTCCTCCATCAACCACTCATATAAAAACCACACAATTCGGCTGTATTTCCCTGTGGGTTGGCTACTAATAAATAGTTCAACTTCTTCTTTCGATAATTCAGAAAATAAGGTTTTGAAAACACCCAAGTCCACTCCTTCATACTTCAATGCAAAGGTTAT
>JBMYXW010000699.1:0-2524 GCA_049608825.1 Chitinophagales bacterium | reverse complement strand
TTGCAGCAACCGCAGAACCTACTCCCAACAAATTGATTTTTGACAATTTTTCTCGAAACAGCAAGTAAGCAGCCAATGTTGTTACCAAAACGACTCCTATATTGTTGATTGGAAACACAACCGAACTTTCCCAACCTGTACTTCCCAAGGCTCTGATAAGGAAATAAATACTGCCGTAATTGGGAATTCCGATACAAATACCCGCCAATAGATGTCGAAAAGCAAATTTTCTCCGTCCTGCGAGGAATTGAAGTCCGATAATCACAAACCCTATAACAGCCGCAGTCGTAAAAATGAACATTGAAAAAGCATTGGCACTGTCTGCTTGCAGGTAATAGACTTGTACATAGTTGATTACTGTCTCGATAAGACCACCCGATAAAAATACGCCCAAAGGCAATAGCAGATAACTGTAAGATTTGGTTTCGTTTGCCTTTATTTGTGTGGAAGGGGTGAGATTGCCCTCCATTGCCAATTCTTGCTTATCTTTGACGGCTGTTAGAAAAATGGCTGCAATGGCGAGTCCTATTCCTGCAGTTTTGGAAATGGTGACAGCATCTCCGTACATAAAAAAGGCTGCAATAACAGGAATGACCATTGTTGTTTTTCCTGCAATGGTCGCTACGGTTATGCCATTTTTTTGAGTGGTGAGGGCAATCAATCCAAAGGAGGCAATGAATACGCCGCCCAGCATCAAAGCAAATGGGAACCATGGTTCTTGCCAAAAATCACCGCCTAAAATATCCCTTTTTACGGTTGTTAGACCAATGAAAAAACAGGTTAAATAATTGAATGCAATTGCTTGAAAATTGTCAATTTTATAGTAAGAAAAAGCTTTGAATAGCAACATTACAGTGCATCCACAGCTTATGGATAGTAACAAAAATAACATAGAGAATAAATAAAAATAGAACGAAAAGAATGATTGTTAACACAGCAGAATTTGTAGGATGCTTTGTCAGTACGACCGCTTGTCCCAAACCCATCTTACCCGAATATGCGTTTATTGGTCGCTCCAATGTCGGCAAATCTTCACTGATAAACATGCTCACCGAGCGCAACAAGTTGGCGAAAGTATCGAATACTCCTGGGAAAACCCAAACGATTAACCATTTTATCATCAACGATAATTGGTACTTGGTTGATTTGCCTGGTTATGGCTATGCCAAAAGGTCGAAAGCACAGCGAAAAAAATGGGAACAGTTTATCCGAAATTATCTCCAAAAACGCTCCAACCTCCAATGTGTTTGCCTTTTGATAGATTCTCGAATTCCGCCCCAAAAGGTTGATTTAGAATTTGCCGATTGGTTGGGAGAGATGATGATTCCCTTTGTAATCATGTTCACCAAAACGGACGACCGCAAGTACAAGCCTGAAAATATTGAAGTTTTTAGAGAAAAGTTTTTGGAGACTTGGCACGATATGCCACAGCATTTTTTGACTTCTGCCAAAAAGAAAATAGGAAGGGATGAAGTTTTGGGTTTTATTGACGAAGTGAACGGTCGATTTGAAGTAGAATAGTTCAATGCTTAGGATTGCCAATAAAATAGCCTCTCAACGATTACGAGACAAGTTTTCGATACATTGCTCTCGGATAGCCCACAATTGGTCAAAGTCAAAAGGCAAGTCGTTTTCTTTCAGCCATTTCTTCAAATAGCTTTGGTGATACACCACTTTGAATTCGCCAACTTGCTCTGCCTGAATGTCTATTTCTTCTAAAATGTCCGCTTCAATTTTGTGGATGTCCGATGTTTCGTTGGTCAAATCAACTCGTTTTCCTTCAATATGAAGATAGCAATGTGCTTCTGGAATATAAGCCATTCCATTTTCCTGCAAAACAGAACCAATATTCGGCGTATTCTGTTCGCTCATTCGGTAAAGTCCAATCGTAAGTTGAATATTGGTAAGATTGTTGAAGTCAGCAACTTTCTTCAAAAAAGCGTGTTTAGAACTGCAAGTTCCTCTCTTTTCGGTCAAGACCAAACTGAAATCGGTACGACTGGAATTGCGTCCATACGGAAGCCGTTGGACAAATTCACAAAGTTCTGTCCAAGTTTGAATACCTGCATTGCGAATTATTTGGGTGAGAGGGTCGGAGGATTCTAAAGAATTGTTTTTCATGTTGTTGGGTGAGGTTTGTTCAAAGCAATTTCTATCTGTTCCAAATGACCTTGATTGTGCCAAGCGACCTTTTCAAATTCGTCTCTGAGCGTTCTCAAACCTGTTTCGTTGTGGGTAAAAACATTGTCACCCAAAGGTTCGTAGTACTCATTGGCAAGATAAATGATGGATTCTCGAACTGATTTGTAAATGTTTTGGTTCACCTCCAAAGGGAAAGTATTGTAGTTCAGTTTTTCTGCCCAAGCATTTTGGTCAAAACCCCAAATAACCTGCCGAGGTTTGGAGATTCCTCTTCTGATTCTATCGTAAAGCACCGTTTCAGCATCGCTTAGGTGATTCAAGATTTGTCTGATATTCCATTTTCCCTCACCATAAGTTTTTTGCAGTTCTTCTTCGGGCAAAT
>JBMYXW010000698.1:0-2538 GCA_049608825.1 Chitinophagales bacterium | reverse complement strand
CCTTTCCATCTAGCAGTTCCTGTTCAAAACTCCTATACCAAGACCCACTTCAACACCTCCGACATCCTATCCACATACTTAAACTCAACTCCCTTGATAAAATCAGGATTGATTTCTTCCACATCCTTTTGGTTCATTTTGCAGAGCATAACGTGTTTGATGCCTGCACGTTTGGCAGCCAAGATTTTTTCTTTGATACCACCCACAGGAAGTACTTTTCCACGAAGGGTGATTTCACCTGTCATGGCAGTATAAGGTCGGATTTTGCGTCCCGTCAAAGCCGAAGCCAAAGCCGAAAGCATCGCAACCCCAGCCGAAGGACCATCTTTCGGAATCGCTCCTTCTGGAACGTGTATGTGGTAATCCGTTTTGTCAAAACGCTCAGGGTCGATCTTCAAGGTATCGCCATGCGCTTTGAGGTAGCTCAAGGCAGTCGAAACCGATTCCTTCATCACATTCCCCAAATTCCCTGTCAAGGTCAATTTACCATTGCCTTTGCTGAGGCTCGTTTCGATAAAGAGAATTTCGCCACCCACCGAAGTCCACGCCAAACCAATCACTACACCCGCAGGATTGTTTTTTTCATACAAGCCCCTTTCGTAGTTGTGTTTGCCCAAGATGCGTTCGATGTCAGCCACGGTGATTCGCACACCATATTCTTCCTCCATTGCCACAGATTTTGCCGTAGCCCGCATCACTGCCGCAATCTTGCGCTCCAATTCTCGCACGCCAGATTCACGGGTATGCTTGTTGATGATAAGTTGCAGTATTTTCTTGGAAATTTTAATTTGGTCAGACTTCAAACCATGTGCCTCTCGTTGTTTGGAGACCAAGTGTTTTCGAGCGATTTCCACCTTTTCTTCCATTGAGTAGCCACTGATTCGCACGATTTCCATGCGGTCACGAAGAGCAGGCTGAATTGTAGAAAGCGAGTTCGCTGTCGCAATAAACATCACCTTCGACAAATCATATTCCACCTCCAAATAGTTGTCGTGAAAAGCACCGTTTTGCTCTGGGTCTAAGACCTCCAATAAGGCAGAAGACGGGTCTCCTCTATGGCTTTGTCCCACCTTGTCGATTTCGTCCAAGATGAAAACAGGATTGTTGGTTTCCGATTTTTTGATGGACTGAATCACCCGACCAGGCATCGAACCCATATAAGTTCTGCGATGCCCTCTGATTTCGGATTCATCATGGACACCACCCAAAGACATTCGCACATATTTGCGCTTCAAAGAATTGGCAATCGAACGCCCCAAAGAAGTTTTTCCAACACCTGGAGGGCCTACGAAGCACAAAATTGGAGACTTCATGTCGCCCTTGAGCTTCAAAACCGCCAAATACTCCAAAATCCGATTTTTGACTTTGTCCAAACCATAATGGTCTTTGTCGAGGATTCTGGAAGCACGTTTGAGGTTGAAGTCGTCTTTGGAAGAATCTGTCCAAGGCAAATCCAACAAGAGTTCCAAATAGTTGAGTGTCATAGAGTATTCGCCCACAGCGGGGTTCATACGTTGGATTTTGCGGATTTCTTTGTCAAAAGCTTTTTGAGCTTTTTCGGGCCATTTTTTCTTTTTTGCCCTCAACTTATAGTTGTCGATTTCGGAAGTTGGGTTTTCGCCACCCAGTTCTTCTTGAATCGTTTTGATTTGTTGGTGTAGAAAATAATCCCGCTGTTGTTTTTCGAGATTGTGGTTGACCTTCGATTGGATTTTATTTTTCAGTTCGAGGAGTTGCAGTTCGGTGTGAAGGTGGTGCAAGACCTTTTCGGCTCGTGTTTGAATATCGTCAATTTCGAGCAGTTTTTGCTTTTCTTCTAAGTCGATATTGAGGTTGGAAGAAACAAAGTGTATCAAAAATTCGGGACTGTCGATGTTTTTCAACATCACCACAATCTCAGAAGGTAAGTTCGGAGAGAGTTTGATGATTTTTGAAGCCATGTCTCGTATTGACGAAACCAATGCTTCAAACTCCTTGTCGTCAGGTGTTTCGGAATCTTCTAAAATATCGAAAGTAGCTTCAATAAAAGGCTCTTCAGAAAGAATACCTTGAACGGCAAATCTATCTCGACCATGCAAAATAACCGTAGTGTGGTCGTCGGGCATTTTTAGCACTTTCACAATTCGGGCTATTGTGCCGACTTGATGCAAATCTTTTCCTTCAGGGTCGTTCTCTTTTGCTTCTTTTTGGGCTATCACTCCGATAAACTTATCTCCATTTGCAGCATCCTTGATGGCTTTCACCGATTTGTCTCGCCCCACGGTGACAGGCACGACCACACCAGGAAATAAAACAGTATTTCGGAGAGGCAGTATAGGTATGGTCAGAGGGTAATCTGTAATTTCCATTTCATCGTCTTCCTCAATGGAGACCAAAGGCAAAAACTCCACATCGTCATTCAGTAAGCTTAGCGGATTAAACTTTTCAAACATATAGTTAGTGTTAATTTTCATCTGAATCAATGGTAAAATCAAGGACTATGCCAATGAAACGATGCTTTTTGGTAACAACAATCTACAAATTAACAAAAATAAATTT
>JBMYXW010000697.1:0-2542 GCA_049608825.1 Chitinophagales bacterium | reverse complement strand
CAATTGGTGACGCTCATCAATTATCATTTCAAGCTTTTTTTTATTTTAAATATGACTTTTACGTGACTTTTATGTATTTTGTAGCTTCAAAAGCATCTTCCCAAAATTTAAATATACTTCCCCCAAGCACCATTTTTAACTCCTTAAATTTATTAGAGACATGGGAATGATTTCCGAATTCAAAGAATTTGCTGCAAAAGGCAATATGATTGACATGGCAGTGGGTATTGTAATTGGTGCAGCATTCGGTACAGTTATCAAATCATTGGTTGATGACATATTGATGCCTGTTATCGCCTCTATTGTTGGCTCACCAGATTTTAGCAATTTATTCGTCATTCTTCAAGCTCCAACAGGGAATGACATCAATATGGAATCTATTACAGCTGTGCGAGAAGCAGGCGGTGTGGCATTGGGTTATGGCTTGTTTTTCAATGCTTTCCTTGCGTTTTTGATTGTAGCAGCAGCGTTATTTTTTGTGGTAAAAGGCGTAAATGCCACGAAAAAGAAAGAAGCAGAAGCTCCTGCAGCCCCTCCTGCTCCTTCAAATGAAGAAGTATTATTGACTCAAATTAGAGACCTGCTTCAAGCGAAGTAAGTACTTGACTAATTTTGAATGATGGTTCTTTGAGATTAAATAACAAAACCTGCAATCGGTCATGTATGCCAATTGCAGGTTTTTGTTATTATTCAGTAAGCCTTTTACAAAATGCTGCTTGAATTTGAGTTTTTAAGTTGAAGTTTCCTTAGTCTTCATGGTACAACTCCAACAATGCCAAAATATCTGAATCTTCCAGCAATTTCGGCAATAAGTCAAAACATAATTTACAACTCTTAAAATCCAATTGAAGGGCTTCAATAAAATAAGCAGTTGCCAATTTTTTCTTTCCTAAAGCAAACAAACAGGTTGAAATGAGCATCAACAATTCTGCATTATCTTCTTTGTTTACATCTCTGTGAGCAGTTTCTGCTATTTGTAGGGCTTCTTCAAAAAGCTCTAAGGCAAAAAATGATTTTGCCCAACCTATCCAATAATTTACGTCTTTGGGATTGGTTTCTATTGCTTCTTGATAAGAGGAAATAGCCATGTCGTAGTTTTCCAAATCATGGTGTAGTTCTCCAATTGCTGCCAAATATTCATCCTTTGATAGTGCAAACTTGACCGCTTTGTTGTAGAAAGCAAAAGCTTCATCCCACCGCTTCAATTCTCGGTAACATTCCCCTATCTGGAAATAGGCATCACTGTGAGAAGGAATCAATTCTATCACACGTTCAAAATATTCGATTGCACCTGCATAATTCCCCAATTGATAGTCACAAATGCCGATATTGTAGTAAAGTTCATCGTCCTTTTCTTTTTCCAAAGTCAAACATTCCAAAAACTGTTCTTTTGCCTTATCGTATTGTTCCATTTCAAAATAAGCATCTCCACAATCTCGATAAGCCAAGTCGTATTTTTCATTGATAACCGTCACAAATTCATACGCCTCCACGGCTTTCTCATAAAGCTGTAAAGAATAGTAAGCATTCGCTAAATTGTACCAAGCCAAATAGCAATAAGGGTCTATGTCAATGATACGTTTGTGGATGTCAATACTGTCTTCATAATTGCCCAACATTTCTACACAAAAATCAAGTTTGTGTAGAATACTTTCATGGGTAGGATTGATGTCTAACCCACGCAACAAGGTCTCATAAGCCTCTTTTTCGTCGTTGTTGTTTTCATGCACCTCTGTCAAAGCCAACAGAATCTCTATCTTCTCATCCGTATCACCAAAAGGCAATGCTTCTTCCAACAATTCAATGGCTTCTTTGCCTTTGCCCAGATAACTGTAAACTTCGGCTCGTAGCAGTATGGCTTCCATCTCATTGGGAGCCAATACTTCGGCAGTATCTAAGAACTGTATTGCATCTTCACACTGTCTGGCTTGGTAAAAAAACTGTGCTTTTTTGATGAGGAAAATGGCAGAATAAGGATGTTGTTCCAAAGCCATATTTACGACTTCAAAAGCTTTTTGATATTCCAACTGTTCTTCATAAAACTCAATGATTTGTTGAAAGCTGCCTTGTTCAAAAAAGCCGTTTCCATTGTTTTTTAGCATCAATTCAAATTGTTTGACCAACTGACGAACTTCCTTGCTATTTAAGTTGTTATGAAAATTGTCTCTAGACATAAAATATATATTGGGTTACTTTAAGCAAATATAACGAAAAACTAAATTCAATGCGAATTTTATTTTGCTGCCTATTTATTGTTTTAGGCACAGTAAAATCACACCTATTAACACCTATTTTACCCAATAAGTTTCGTTTCTAAATTTTCGTTTTTTGAGGCTAAAGCTTTTGGTTTGTTACCCCTCAAATTCTGCATTTTTGGGTAAGTTAACTAATTTCCTCTACCTTCTTCTCCGCTTCAATTTCCTCCTCCGTAATTTCTCGACCCATATACACCAATGCCACCCCATCTTCAATTCTAAATCCTTCTCTATTAGCAGGAATCATATCAAATTTTTCGTCTGATTTGCGGACAAACAAAGGAATC
>JBMYXW010000696.1:0-2543 GCA_049608825.1 Chitinophagales bacterium | reverse complement strand
TCTTGAAGTATTTTTTGGTCTGGAAGGAACTAATTCAAGACTGTATTTAGGTAGGGTAAAGGGATGTCGGGGAGGACTTTCTTCTGAATTGGGTTTACCAAAAGGCTCTCTATCATAAGAATCTACTACTACTACAATATCATATAACCCACCTGGTCGATTGTCTAAAACGCTTGAATCTTCTTTTGGGATGGCAGCGGTGAGTTTTTGAAGATTGAAGTTGGTGATTTCTATTCTAACTCCTTCTCTGGTAATACCTCTGCATGATAAGAGTTCAACTTCGTTTCCATGAATTCGAAGCTCCAGAGAATGTTTTGTGTGAGGACTGGCTGGCAGCAGACCATAATTGTTGTCTGTTAATCGCAAAGCACGAATATCTCTAAGATAGTCATTTACTGCATCTTCAAATGCCAGAAAATGCTCTTTGGAGATTTTCATCCCGTCTATCCAATTCACGTAATTATGTGTTATTTCTGCGAGCATGATTGATTTTTCCTAAGTTTTGAGTAATGAATTTTAAATAAGAAATCATATAATACAGTAAGCCAATCTTGATTCTTTTTCCTCTTCGTGTTCTTTGGACTCTTCTTTTTTTTCTTGGCTATACAACCTAAAGGGTTTATCTGGATCTCTTATCAAAACCTTTGTTTCTACTGTTGCTTCTAAAGGTAGAAAAAAATGATATAAAATCAATAAAGTTTGGTAGGCTTTACCACCTATTAGATAATCTTTTACATTTTTTCTGGGCATAGGTCCAATACTTACTTGAATATGTGGAACACCATCGTTAAATTGACTACCACAAATGAAATTGACACCCAATGTTAAATTCCCCAATCTTTTTGATAAGGCAGGTACTTCTTTTTCGTTTACTTGTTTGGCTTTTGGTGGAGCAATTGATAAATCAAACTCCTGTTTCATAATAGTTTTGAAACAAAGGGCAGTCAAAGGTAAGTTTCCTGCAATCTGATGAACTACTGGTAAAATATACAATAGAATCGAAACTTGTCGTTCATCCAGAATCCGATCTGCTGTGTGGTAAAAAGCTTCTAAATCCCAAAACTTCAAAAATAAATTTTGAGTCACATTGTCTGAAAAACCTATTAGAGCTTTGCGTTCTTCTAGTTCTAAATCAATTCGATGCCTATAAATCTCATTTTCAATCGGTAAAAAGAATTTTCGAGCAGCTTGTTCTTCTTTTCTATGAATTTCTACTTCCTTTCTCATTCCATCGGTGTCATCAAAAGATTTTTTTTCGATGGGTGCGTGAAACAAACCTTCAGGAAGTGCATCGTAAATTCCTTCTCTGGAAATGTTTACATAGAGTTGGGTGATTTCAGAAATAAAAGTGTCATATTTGTATTTTACACCCAAAATATCCTTGTTGAATGTGCGCTTAAAAACACTTTGGGGACTGATAAGAATGCTATTTTTGTCTATTTTGTTGTCTTCTAATAAGTCTGCCAAACATACCTCAACCTTAATATCCCAATCAATGGACTCAATACTTTCTTTGATTTCTTTCATACAGGTTGCTTGATTTTAAAATGATCTTCAGTCCACTCAAAATCAACCCTAAAGGGGTAGGTAATGGTTGCTTGTCGCTCCAATTCCACTTTCAATTCCATACATTTATTGGTCCATTCTTCTTCATCATAATCTGTATTTTTGATAGGAAACAGCAATACATCTATGGTTGTAACCAAACCAAATTTGGGGCGTGGATCCAACATTACTCCTTTCTTGACAACTACTTTTTTCAATTCCTTTCCCAAACGATATTTACACACCGTTTTGACATCTTCTATTGTAGCAACTCGTCCACGAGTCATAATCGCTTTCTTATAGGCTACCAAACTGTCAGCAGATTTGAGTTTGTCTCTTCCCCCACTACTAGCGGTCACTAATATCAGACTTTCTTGATCCACATCTAAATTACTATATACATCTAATGAACTTTCGGGGCGAATTCGATTTCCTTTTTCGCCATTGGTCGTCCAAAACTCCACAAAAACAGTATCCCCATCCTCGCCTGGTTTTACAATCAAATAGGGAGTAGGATTGATGTGTGTTATATTTTCTGTGCTGTTTTCTAATCTTCTAAGCCCTTGCTTAATCCCTTGAATATCACTTGCCAAATCATCTCTATCCAAAGCCTTGTAAGCATCACTTTCATCCTTCAATAAATCTAAAACATATTCTAACATTTCGGAAGCAGTCCGTTGGTCGAAACGTGCTACCCCTCCATATCGAATCGAAAAAGTTTCTTCTTTGTAGTCGATTAAATTGGTAAGGGGATTGTTTTTGTATTCCTTTCCTTCTCTATCGTAAACAGACCTAACATCAAAAAACAGTTCTTGTGAACGAAGTGGAACTATATTGATATCTCTATGTAACCTGTAATTGTATTTAATCAATCGCCGATTGATAACAGGAATACAGTTCATACTACAATAGGTATCTCCAATGGCTTTTATAGGGAAATTGGAGGGAAAGACAATTTTTAACCAAAGTAATTCTTCTTTGATTTCCTTCAATGTTTC
>JBMYXW010000695.1:0-2549 GCA_049608825.1 Chitinophagales bacterium | reverse complement strand
AAGCATCTATCGCTACGGCATCAAAACCAGCCATTGCACCCATCATCGCAAAAGAAGGATTCAAATTTGCCAAAGCTTCCACAGTTGTACTTGGGCGAATATTTTCGTCCGTCGTCAAAACTGGAATACCATTAATATCTTTGATAGAAATTCTAGATGTAAAACGACCTTCTTTTTCTGCTTGAGTTGCTCTCATTTGAGATTCGTAAGCAAATTGATCTACATCACTACGGCTAAAGCCATATTTTGTAGCAATCAAATCCGCAGAAACTCCCTGAGGAATAATGTGTCCTGGTACAGCCACTGATGGATCCATCATCAATGCGCCTCCGTCAGATCCCATTTTTACACGAGACATACTTTCTACCCCACCTGCAATCAATAGTTCTGAAAAGCCAGAACGTACATAAGCTGCTGCTTGATTAACAGCCTCCAAACCTGAACCACAAAAACGGTTCAAAGTCACACCACAAAGGTGGTCACCATAACCTGACTGTTGCGCCGCAGTTTTAGCGATGTTTGCTCCTTGATCCATCACTTGTGTTACACAACCCAAAATCACGTCTTCTACCAAAGTGGGATCTAAGTCGTGCTTTTGTCTCAATTCTTTGAGAAGGGTTTGTGTAAGGTAAGTAGGAGTCATGCCATTCAAGGCTCCTTTTTTATTGCCTTTGCCTCGAACTGTTCGCAAGGCATCGTAAATATATGCTTCCATTTCTTTGAAAATGTTTGTTTAAGAATCTTGTTTCAAAATATTAGTACAAAAATACTAATTTTCTTGTTAAAAATAAAAAAGGGCGCATATCAAATTCGGATTGAATTTGATATGCGCCCTTTTTTATTTTTGAATTGGGGTTTGAGAAGTTGTTTAGTCGGCTACAACCTCATATTCTTTCAACATTTTCTCTGTTTTTGCATTGCTGATGCGATTGAGTAGTTTTTGGGATTCGTGGTCGTCTCGTAGGGTTTTGGAGAGGGTGAAACAAGAGCCTACGGTGAATATCAAACCCATCAATAAGTATCCTTTTACCCACCAATCAGCAGGTAGTTGATAGACTCCAAACAAAGTCAAACCAAATGAAAGGACAAAAGAAATCCAAACATAAATTTTCCAAGCAGGAGTGTTTTTTGAGATTAAATTTTGTTCGTTCATGGATATTAGGTTTTTGATGAAAGAATAAGAAGACGGCAGAAGTACAAACATTGAAGGAAAATAGTTCCTTATCTTAGAGCTTTTCCATACCTTACCACCAATCATTTACGAGCAAATGGTGAATCTGATTTTTCGCTACTGTCATATACTTTGATTGCAATCACTTCTGCCTCCGCTGTTTTGCGTCCTTCTGACCAAATATTGCAGTGAATGACTACTTTTTTACCTTTAATCTCCAAAACTTTAGCTCTCAGTTCGATAGCGTGGTCATTGGATGTAGGCAGTAGGTATTTGATATTCATCGTGCCTGTGGCAAAGTGATAGGTCGGTTCGGTGTCCAATTCTCGCCCTTCTGAGCGATAAATTGCTGCCAATGCAGTTCCCATACAATGACAATCAATGAGGCTCGCCAAAATTCCGCCATTGAGTATGCCTTTCCAGCCTTGGTATTTGGGTTGTGAGTGCCAAACACATACGATTTCATCGTTGTCTTGCCAGTAACTATCTATTTGCAGTCCGTCGTGGTTGTCTTTTCCACATCCAAAACAGATGTTGCCTTTCATATAATTCTGAATTGATTTTTCTTGCATATTTTGAAGTGTTGTTTTGATAGTATTTTTATTTATTTCTTTGGTATAAAAATTGCAATATTATGACTTTGACCTTAGCATGACACTTTAAATTACAAGCCTTGAACACCACACAAGCCCCAAATACGCCTATTTATACGGAAGCAGAGCTGTTGGAGGAAATCACACAACTCGATATTCATTCTTCTGAAAGTTATGAGGTTGCTAAAAAACTGCTTACAATTAGCAGCGAATTTGACTCCCCTCTCCCTACAATAAGGTGCTATTCTGCACTCGGATTTATTGATACATTGAAGGCTGAATACCACTCAGCACGCACTTCCTTTTCCAAAGCTTTGATTCTTTTTGAAGAAATCAAAGAATCTTCTTCTTTGTCAAAATTACAAAAACAAAAACTTAAATTGCGAATAGAAGGTGGTATCGGAAATACGTATGCCTTTCAAACCTTTTTAGACTTAGCACTTCCTCATTATTACAAGGCATTAAAAATTGCAGAAAAGATAAAAGATACTCAGCAAATCTGTAATTACTTGAGTAATATTGGCGCAATTCACGTCAAAAACCACGATGTGGACAAGGGCTTGTCTTATTTTGTGAGAGCCAAGGATGTAATGCTAAAAGAAAATATTCATTGGCATTTAGATACGATGTACAGCAATATAGCGAGTTGTTTTTTTGAAAAAGAAGACAAAGAAGGAGTTCTTAAATATTTGGAAAAAGCACTGAAAATAGCAAGTATAAATAAAAATAAAGACTGATAATTCCTAACCTCTCTAATCACTTAATAATGAATGAGGCGTATAAAT
>JBMYXW010000694.1:0-2550 GCA_049608825.1 Chitinophagales bacterium | reverse complement strand
TCCATCGCATCTTCATACGACAAATCCGAACCCATCACCGACTGTCGAAGCATGTGACCCGATAATTGAATCGTTCTGTCCGTTGAAGGAGAATAAATCCACAGCTTGTCTTCCAACTTCAACATTTTTGTACCCTTTTCTCTATCGGGAGCAAGGTATTCGGTAAAGGACTTTTTGCTGCCTTCTGCATAGCCTCTCGATACCACCGTTCGGCTCTTTCGGCGACCATGTATAACCATTTCCGATTCGGTGATACTCGTTTTTGACACCATATTGGCATCTACTTTTTGAAGGATTTCGGCTGCATCGGGTGCAGGAAAATTGAAGGAAATCAATCCGAAGCAAAATATTGCAGAAATTAAGTATTTCATATTTTTCGATTTATTTTTTGAATTTCCGTATAGTTATTTGACTTTCAAAAAAGCGAGAGGTTTGTTTTTTCAATCACAAATCAAATATCGTTAATCGTAAATTATATATCCACCTGTTGTAACCTGTAGTGTAGGATATATGAAGTTTGATTTGTGACGTTTGATTTCAGATTTTACCAATCCACCAATCACCAATAACCAATAACCAATCCTCCTAATCACTTCCCCTTCCTCCGATACATCACATCCGTCCGCAAAACATATTTTATCCCTTCAATAACAGGACATCCTTCATGCACCAATTCATGCCTAAATATCAATGCCTTTCCCGTTTTGGGCTGAATAGAACAGTTCATAAATCGGGTTTCACCACCTTTCATATCTTCATTGAGATAGACCATAAATGTAAAAGAACTCCATTCGTGAATATTGCGGTAATAACTGCCGTCTTGATGTGGTTTGAACTGCTGATTAGGGAAATATTTGTAGAATCGAAACCGTTCATTAAGTCCAAGTGCTTTACCATAAACTGTTTCAGGAGGCACAAATTCTTTGATGCGTTCCCATAGTTCTTCGGCTAATTCTACGCTATCATAAATGAATCTTTCGTTGTTGCGAACCGATTGATTGAGGACTTGCTGCCCACCCATATTGACTTTGGCATCTTCATATCCCTCGTCTTCGCTGAATTGAATCCAACCTTTACTTTCTTCTTCGGTCATGAAGTTGTCGACCGTAAAAACACCGTTTGAGACTACTGTAAATTTCATAGTTTATTAATTTTGTTATTGTTATATTTTGTAAAAATTAGAATAAATCAAATATCGTAAATCCCAGATTTACCCAAAGTGTAGGGCTTATGAAGTTGGGTTCGTGATATTCAAACTTCAAAAATCATGTAATCCTAAATCATACCTCCAATTACAGGATTTACGAGGTTTGACTTGTGAAGTTTGATTTCAGGTTTTATTAGTCCATCTGTCCACCAGTTACCAGTCACGAATTACCAATCCTCCAATCACTAAACCTCCAACTCCTTAAACAAACTTGCCGTTTCACGCTTGTAAATCCCCAAACCAGAAAGCATCGTACCCAAAACCATTGCCACAAGCCCAGGAATAAAACCGATGTAAAACAATTCAGGAGTAATTTTGGCACGAATCACCGAAGGCATCAACATACTCGAATTTTCTAGATAGCTGCTGATATCAATTCCATAAACCTGCATATAATACGTGAAACCCAATCCGATAAGCGTCCCGACAATCGAACCAATAATTCCAATCAACACCGCTTCCACAATCAAGGCTCTATAAATCGCACCTTTCGCCTCACCCAAAGCCAAGCGAATCCCAAACTCCTTGTACCTCCGCAAGCCTGCCAACAAACCTGTATTCCAAAGCACGACTGACATGGCAGCGATAAACATAAACATAAAAAGTCCCGACATCACATTTGCATAATCCAACAAATCAGCCAAATTGTTTTGTTGTTTGAGGGTTTTCATCACAGGTGCAAATTCGTCAGGGTCATTCGCATATTTGGCATTGAAGGTATTGGCAACTTCAAGAGCTTGGTCATTGTCGTAAACTTGGCTTTTCAAAAAACCTAAAACCTCTCCCGTGCCATCTTTCATATCCAACATTTGCTGTGCATCCAAAATATCAATCACCATAGCTCCTTTGTCCATTGCAGCCATTCCGTAGCGAATAGTGCCACTGATTTTGAAGCTTTGAAGGCTCATACTACCGTTCATAGTCGTTCCAAAATAAGTGACTTCATCGCCAATTTTCAGCCCCAATTTTTGAGCGAAATCATGCCCCAATAGAGCCTCCCCTTGTTCGTTAGGCATATCACCTATGACAATAGAAGTGGTGATGTTCATTCTTTCGGCTTCGCCACTGTTTTTGTCCAACAAGTTAATTGCCATCCCAGCAGCTGGACCTTGCCCCTTTGAATTGCCCTCCGCATCAGGTACATCAATCAAACCTCCAAAACGAGTGTGTTTGACCCAATCTATATGTGGAAAGTCTTTTTCAAGCGATTCTATCAAATCGCCTACTTCAAGGAGTGCCAAATCGTTGGGCAATTGGTCAATGTTTTCGGCATAAGCCCTTGTCATCACCTTTGCATGCCCTGTATCAAATCGGGCATTTTGGTCGGTCACATCGCCCATCAT
>JBMYXW010000693.1:0-2551 GCA_049608825.1 Chitinophagales bacterium | reverse complement strand
GTATAGAAAACGATATATTAGTCACCGATGACAAACCCATTGATTTGATGGCAAATATCCCTGTGGAGGTCGAAGAAATCGAAGAATTGATGTTGGTGAGTATGCCGTTTTAGACAATTTTGAATGAAAAATGATGAATTTTGATTTAGCTAAACTTCAAAATTCTCTATCCAATTTTTTAGCAGAAGAATCCATTTTCAATTTAATTTTATACTTGGTGAAAGGTTTTAAAAGAACATATATTCCCAACTTGCTGACATTGACCAACCTATTCTTGGGGTGTTTGGCAATTGTTGCAGCTTTTGATGGGCGACTGATAGCTGTGCCATTCTTATTGTTGGCAGCAGGTTTTGCCGATTTTTTTGATGGTTTTGCTGCTCGGCTCTTGAAAGTTACCTCAACGATTGGCAAAGAATTGGACTCATTAGCGGATATGGTTAGTTTTGGGGTTGTGCCAGGTATTGTGATTTACAAAATGCTCGAACTCACTTATATGGAAACCAAAGGCATTGATGAAGTGGAGCTTTTTTACTTAGCTCCCGCCTTTTTAGTCTCTATTTGTGCGGCGATTCGCTTGGCAAAATTCAATGTGGATGAACGCCAAACCGAAAAGTTTTTGGGCTTGGCTACGCCTGTGGCCACAGGAGCTATCGCTTCCCTAATTTGGGTGCTCAACGATACCCAATATGCCACTACTTTTGAGCCTTTTATTCTGAATCTCTACTTCTTATACACTTTGACGCTCTTGATTTCTTACCTTATGGTGTCCGAAATTCCCATGTTTTCTTTCAAGTTCAAAAAACGAGGCTTCAAAGCCAACCTTCTGCAAATTGTTTGTTTGATTTTCAGCTTTTCTTCTGTGTTCATTTTTGGATGGGCAGGGGCGGCTTTGATTGCACCTGTTTATTTGTTTTTGGTGTTGGTGGACAATGTGTATTGGAGTAAACGGGTCGAGGCGATTCAATTGTAGTGGATTGGTAGATAAAAAGGAACTTTTGACTAGTTGAATAATCACGAACTATGACTATAGACTTCAATAGAGGACCATATAAAATTTGTGGTCATTTTCTTGAAAAAAAAGAAACATTAGCCCAACTAACTCGGCATCAAATTCTTTTCAACAAAAAATACACCCATCAAAGGCTCATCATCGTCCACACAAAACTTCCAATAATAACGACCTGGCGGAAATTTATCAGGACTTAACATGACATTATAAGAACTCGCATCCAAATCTAAAGATTTTTCTAATAAAACTTCCCTTCGATTGTTCTCCAAAATTAAATCCAATTCTTCAAAACCCTCTTTTGGTCTGCTCCATTCAAAGGTCAATTGGCGATTTGGGCAGTTGACTCCCGATTTTGGTTGAAGCAATACAGAAGAACTTACCGAACGCAAAGCCACCGTTATCCGTTTTTCATAAAGAGACAAAGGTGCAAACCACTGCTTCAATTGCTCCAAAGAATACTGCAATTTTTCACCCAAACTTTTTGAAGTATCAATGCTCAATTGCTGCAATAATTGGGGCTTCAAATCCGAAAAAAAACTTTTCAAATCTTGTTGTTGAACATATTGAAGCGACTTCAATACGTCTTTTTGAAAAACCACTTCAGCAGCAAATTCTACATCCGTAGCCATGCGTTTTTCAATAGCAGCCACCTCCTTTTCAGAAGCAGTGCCTTTGATGTATTTTTTGATAATATTTGTTAGCTCGTCCATTTATGGTGGTTTTCCCTTTTAAAAATCTTCCCTTTTATAGCGCCCTTTCACAAGTGCTCTCAATTTTTGCAAACAACGTTTTTTCTGTGTATAAATCACATCCATATTCTTGTATTTCAATGCTTGAGCGATTTCCTTCAATGATTTATCGTGAAGATAAAATGCAGTCAAAATAGCACGACATACTTTTCCCATTTGCCCAATCACCCTTGCCAATCGTTGCTGTTTTTCATCCAATTGTATTCCTACCTCTAAGTCCGTATCATCTGGAATTGAGTCTTGTTCATTGCTCAAGGAAATGTTCTCCAATTGGTATTTACGCCTTTTAGACAAAAACACATTTTTCCCAATCGCAAATAGATAAGTGTGAGGTTTGCAGGTCAATTTCTTCAATTTACCATTCATAATATTTTGGCAAAAAATCAAAATACTTTCTTGGTAAGCTTCAATGGCTTCTTCTTGCGAACATTGGTAGTTTTTTTTCAACCAATTGACGAATAAGGGCCCTTGCTTTAAATAAAGTTGTTCCAAGCGTTTTTTGTTGCCGCTTCTAATTTCTTCAATCAGTAAATTGTGGGGGTTAATGGACATCTATAGTGGTCTATTTAATTGATGCAGCAGATTTGGAAAATCTGAACAGACAAAATTAAATTTTTTTCTTTGTTTTAGAAGGTAAAGAAAATCAATAAAGTACTTTTTGTATTAGGTTTTATTTTTTTTTGAAAAAATATCTCTCTTGTTCAGATTTATTTTTCTCAAAAGTAGAAAAAAGCTCTATTAGCTCTGGCAACTATTTTTTCATATTGCAGTAGCTTGGACTTTAGTCCGAGTA
>JBMYXW010000692.1:0-2552 GCA_049608825.1 Chitinophagales bacterium | reverse complement strand
ACAAATTTCACCATCATTTTGAACGTCCATGGACAGATACCAACTTTGGCAACATCTTTTCGTTTTGGGATAGAGTGTTCGGAACAATGACTTATGATGATCCTCGAAAGGTAGAATACGGCTTAGATGTATTGGATGGAAAATTAGACGAAGATGTGATGTATCAATTCAAAGTGCCTTTTGATAAGAGTGTGAAGACTGATTATTGATATTAAAGTGATTATAATTTTTTTCATACAAATCAGTGAAATAACAACCGTAATCTCATTTCACTGATTTTGTTCCTTGAATCTAGGAAATAAAAAAAAGCACTTACAGAAATTAATTCTATAAGTACTTAATAATCAATGTGAACCCGAAGAGGCTCGAACTCCTAATCTCCTGATCCGTAGTCAGGTGCCTTATCCAATTGGGCCACGGGTCCCTCCACAAAAGTGAACTTTTTGAGGTTTTAAACCTTTAATTATAAAAGCTACTCTTATTTAGCGGATGCAAAGATACATTTTTATTTATCATTTTTTCAACGCATTTTTTTTCACAAAAGTTCATTTTTATGAAATTGAATTCATTGCTTTTTTGGATTGTTTTTGTGAGTTGGTGTTTTGTCTTATATGGAGCTGCCAGCAGCAATTTTGATTCCAAGCCCAGTTATTTAGAAGATACTCTAAAAGATGCTCCTGTTGAAGCCCACAAGTTGTTAGACGTTGCAGAAAAACACTTGGGGACTCCCTATCATTTTGGAGGAAAATCACCCAAAGGTTTTGATTGTTCTGGATTCACTTATTATTGTTATCAACAACAAGGTATTCAAATTCCACGCAGTTCCAAGCAACAAATAAATGCGGGAATCGAAATTCCTTACAAACATGCTCGCAAAGGTGACTTAATTGTTTTTACAGGCACCAATATCAAAAAACGAGAGCCTGGTCATGTTGGCATTGTGGTTTCTAACACTTCCGAAGGCTTGACCTTCATTCATTCTTCTTCTTCAAAGAAAACCAACGGCATTGTTTACAATACCATTCCTGCGAATAAGGAATCTTTCTATCAAAAACGCTTCCTACAAATAAGGCGGGTTTTTAAATAACGTGAGTTTTGGATAAAATAAAAGCCCTTATTGGTTTCCAAAAAATAGTTCGTGGTTTGAGTAAGTCCGCTAGGGCTTGAATATTTGTAGAAAATATTATAAACCAAGTTATTAGCTCCTTTAGGTGCGACCCCAAAGTGCCGCACCTAAAGGAGCTAAGACATATTCTTGATTATTTTCTACAAACAGAGCCGCTCATACAGAGCTAACAAGTTGATTTTCAACAAGTATCATCCAAAACTCGCATTAAATAGTGATTTGGTAAGTAGTTGCCAATCACCAAACTTACCCATTTCTCATTTTATCTTCGCTGGATTCATCATCAGTTGTACGTGCAATAGATTCACGCATTTCTGTATCCGCTTTGACATTGCGGTATTGGTAATAATCCATAATGCCAAGATGCCCGCTTCTGAAAGCTTCTGCAATTGCCATTGGAATTTCTGATTCTGCCAAAATTACCTGAGCACGAGCTTCCTCCGCCTTTGCTTTCATTTCCTGCTCATAAGCAATCGCCATCGCTCTTCTTTTTTCCGCTTCTGCTTGTGCAATGTTTTTATCTGCATTCGCTTGGTCAATTTGCAGCTCCGCTCCAATGTTTTTTCCAATATCCACATCTGCAATATCAATAGACAAAATCTCAAAGGCAGTACCAGAATCCAAACCTTTTGCCAATACCAGTTTGGAGATAGAATCAGGGTTTTCCAATACTTTTTTGTGGCTTTCGGCAGAACCAATCGAGGTTACAATCCCCTCACCTACCCTTGCAATAATCGTATCTTCACCAGCACCACCGACCAATTGTTTGATGTTGGCTCGTACTGTCACCCTTGCTTTTACAATCAACTGAATCCCATCCTTTGCAACTGCAGCTACCGAAGGTGTATTGATTACTCGTGGATTTACCGATACTTGCACGGCATCAAATACATCTCGACCTGCTAGGTCAATCGCTGTTGCAGATTTAAAATCCAAGTCAATATTCGCTTTGTCTGCCGAAATCAAGGCATTCACGACAGAATTGACCCGCCCTCCTGCTAGGTAGTGTGCTTCAAGGTCGTTTCGGGTGAGGTGTACCCCTGCTTTTGTGGCATTGATAAGTGCATTGACAATAATGGCTGGTGGAACTTTACGCACACGCATTAGCACCAATTGTATCAACGAAATACGCACTCCCGACACAACAGCAGAAAGCCACAAACCCAAAGGCACATAGTAGAAAAAAACCAAAGTACCAATGAGTAGAATAATGATAAGAAATATCAACTCAATGCCTAAAATACCTATTAACAAAAAAGTAGGTTTCATATTGATGTTTTTTAAGTTTTACTAAACTTATATTTGTTTAACGGTAATCTGATTGCGGTGAATATCAATGATTTTAATAACTGCATTGTCGGCAATAAATTCACCATTTGTGCGAACATTAAAGATTTTATGCTTGAAAATGGCTTTTCCTGTAGGC
>JBMYXW010000691.1:0-2556 GCA_049608825.1 Chitinophagales bacterium | reverse complement strand
TTATATTCGAGGCAGATTCATTGTTAGACCACAAATAAGTGTTATAAGATTCGCTCAAACTAATAAGCGTACTTTCACCTTCGCATATCTCCAAATTGCCCACTATTGTAGGCTGCAATTCTGGAATCAAAACAACGGTTACTGCTTGTGTACCAGTACAATCGTTGTTGTTCGTGACCGTGACAGTATAAGTACCTGCTTCGCTGACTGTTATTTGATTGGAATTACTGCCTGTCGACCAAATATAATTAGAAAAGCCATCAGCTGAGGTGAGAGTCGTGGTATTACCTGTACATATTTGAAGGTTGCCCATTATGTTAGGATTGGGAACAGGTTGTTCTACTACAATAATTTCATCGATTCCTGTGCACCCATTGTTGTCCGTTACCATCACGGTATAAGTACCGCTTTCTTCAATGTTTGTACCAAAAGTAATCGTACCATCCGACCAAATATAGGAAGTCAATCCATCTTCTACAAAAACGAAGGTATCTTCTCCATTGCAGAAAAAAGTATCTCCTTCAATTTCTGGCGTTGGAGCAGCATTCGCAAAGACAACGAAAGTATCACTATTCGTACAGTCGTTCTCATTTGTAACCGTAACGGTATAATCTCCTTGAGTATCTACATTTATTATCGGGGTAGTTTCTCCTGTGTTCCACAAATAATTGGTGAATCCACTTCCCGCAAAAATCTCTGCCGTTTCGCCTGGGCAAAAACCATCTTCTCCCGTGATTTCGGGCTGAGGAAGAGGGTTCGCTACAACAATCACTTCGTCTGTACCTTCACAACCATTTTCATCCGTAACGATAAGGGTATATGTAGCAGGTGAAGTAACCGTAATCGCAAAGGATATTTCCCCTGTTGACCATAGATAAGAACTGTAAAATGCACCTGCATCCAAGTTTGTTTGTTCTCCTTCGCAGTAAGACAGTGTACCTTCAATGTTGGGCTGTGGCGCATCGTTTTGCGAAACGGTAAAGGAACCTGTTCCTGTACATCCATTGTTGTCCGTCACAGTGACGGTATAAGTACCTGCTGCAGTGACCGTAATGATTTGGGAAGTCGCATTTGTTGACCAAATATAAGAATCACCAATGCTGTAAGTTCCTGCATCTAAATTGGTAGATTCCCCTTCACAAAACTCACTGTTACCCGTAATATTTACGGCAATAGTAGCGCATCCTCCTGTCAAAGAACAATTGCTGTTTGTAAGGGCTATCAATTCACCATTGATGGTATTTGGGAAAAAACAATAGTCATCTGCGTCTGTACTGTAAACCATTTTTGCATCTCCGCCCGCTTCATCGTTAACAGAAAGAATTCGTTTGTCTGCACCGCTTTGAAGAGAATAGTGCATTGCATCGCCAAAGAAAGAAATCGTATGTCCCAAACCATGCAAATGCCCCAATTCGTGAAGAGATACAGATTCTAAATCATAGGTTGAAGCAAAAGGCACACTTGCTGCGGGACCAAAATTCCATGCAAAAGTGGGAGAAGGAGGTGAATCAAATTCAATGTCCATTTCACGCATCCACCATAGGGTATTTTCTTCGTCACAAACTCCTGTTGCAGTTCCTGAAAAATAACTGTAAGAACGCCCCAATACTCCTGCAGCAATTCCCGAATTGAAGGTAATTATATTTACATTGTCATTTGCAGCACTTGAAATACTGGTTGTATTGTTACTCGGTGCCCAATTCATATATGTTCCACATCTCCAAGTTTCTAAGGCTCTTTCAAAAGCAGCTTTTGCAGGACCATTGTTATTAAAAGAAGTATTGTAGGTGAAGGTATAACCTCCAGAATTGTTCATATCTGCTAAAAAATACTTTTGGCGAGTATCTTGAGTAAATCCTGAAAAACTATTGTACAAACAATTGTGAGACCAATTAATTTCTAAGTCATTGGAGGAAGTGATATTATTGATTTTCACAGGTCCCGTGCCTGCATTTTGATGTACTTTTTCTTCTACAGAAGAACCCGACCAAGATAAAACATCTGTGGCATAAGACGAAGCAACCATTGTTTGTCCGCCATCATCTGCATTCGCATAAAAGACTGCATCCTGACTTCCAAATCCCGACCCATTGAAGGTGACATAATTTGTAGAATTAACTGTTCCTCCATTTGTTGGATTTGGGCTCATGGTATTAATGGGCAAAAGCGAAAAAGAGGGATTGTTGATAAGATCTTTGAAAAGAGGGTTCTTTAACTTCAATTTTCCCAGTTTTTTTTGAAGCCCTCCAAAAAATTTCACATCTGGCTCTATACGTGGCAAAAATGGCTTTCCATCTGGAGTCGTGATGGTTTGTTTGGTTAGCTGAGTGATTCGGTCAAACTGGTCTTGTTCTTTGTATTTGGCTTGATTGTGCAATTCAGAATACCTTCCAAATTGCTTGGTAATCGCCCCTTGTGCATCGGCATAGGTCTCAGACTGTATGAGTTGAGGGCGTTTTGCTCGAATATCTTTGTGGTCTATAATTTGGTTGTCTCCTTGCAAAAAGAAGATATACTCATTTTGAGGAAAGATGTCAAATCTTGGAAAAACGTGCA
>JBMYXW010000690.1:0-2557 GCA_049608825.1 Chitinophagales bacterium | reverse complement strand
GGCATACTACCCCAGCTTTCGCAAGTATTTGGTGAATATCAAGACCTTCAATCGCAAAAACGATGGAGTTCGTTTAACATGGGACGACATTTTAGAGGCTCGAATGTTTGCGAGCAATATCATCAAAGAGTCCAATATTTTTGACCGTCGAATCAAGGATTATGCAGTTGGAAAAGATGCTTTGATGGAGGCAGAACGGATTCATAGAGAGTTGTTTGAAAAAGAACATAATCTGTGGTCGTATTGAAGGTTATCTAAAAATCCTGTTTCTTTGGTTTTGAAATTCTTGATAAACCTCAAAACTTATATCTTCGCCCACAAATATGCTATCGTATCAAGATCACTTCAATAAATAATAAAAATGCTATTTCCAACTACTCATACCAAAATTTCTATCATCGGCTGCGGTTGGCTCGGACTTCCCTTAGCCGAATACCTTCAAAAAAAAGGCTTCACCCTAAAGGGGAGTACTACGACTTCTTCAAAAATGAAAAAATTAACGGCAAAAGGTATCAAGGCTTATTTATTTCAATTGCAGAGCGATGGAACAATATCACCAGAGCAAATCAAAAACTTGGAGGAATTATTGAAAACAGATATTTTGGTTTTTAACATTCCGCCAGGGCGTAAAAACCCCAATGTGGAAGCCACGTTTTCAGCAAAAATCAAAACCTTAATGGCAGCTATTGAAGGCTCTCCATTACAAAAAATAATATTTATCAGTGCGACTTCTGTTTATCCCCTCCAAAACAAAATTGTTACTGAAGCCGATGCCCAAAATCCTTCTAAAACATCTGGAAAAGCACTGCTACGAGCTGAACAATTATTACAAAATTCTCCAAACCTGCAAGTTACGACTCTACGATTGGCGGGGCTATATGGCCCTAATCGCCCTCCTGGACGCTTTTTGGCAGGAAAACAAAACTTGGCAAATGGAGAAGGGCGGGTCAATTTGGTACATCAACAGGATTGTATTGAAGTGATTTATCAAGTGATTCAACAACAAAAATGGGATAAAACCTACAATGTTTGTGCAGATGAACACCCTACAAGACAAGTGTTTTATACCCAAGCAACCCAAAAGATAGGTTTGAAGCCTCCCACTTTTGCGTCAAATAGTCCTGCTAAATACTGCATTGTCTCCAATAAAAAGGTAAAAAAAGAATTGGGAATAACCTTTGGTTCTTTGACCGTTTGAGGATACAACATCACACCCTATTACAATTCTTCCTTCTTTCTAAGAAACTCCATAATCGGCTCACCTTGAAGATACAATTCTTCAATAATCGCCATTCCATCTTTCACCCGAACATCCACATAAGCAGCAACAGTTGTGCTGTTACTGCCATTGCGGTTTTGTTGTCTAAGCATATCATTGTACGCTTTTTCTGCTGCAAGAGCATAGTCTTCATTCATATAGTAGCGAGTAATTGGAAGATTGAAGTAAATCACATTGGGGTCTGTGTAATTGATATTAACTTCGATGTAATTAGAAAAATCGGGTGCATGGGTGTAGGCATCCGTAATTTTGGCAAACCCCTGAGTGTCTTTTTCTACCTTCAAATATGCCTTTGAATTGGAATCGAAAGTTTCTGCAGCATTGGGGTAACTAAGACTGTTTTGTTCGTAAGAAAGCACAATGTATTTACCTCGAAAAGCATCATAAGGATCAACAGGTCTTGGCTTGAAGCGATAAACTTCTCCTGTGGTCAAAATATTTTCATGTGTGGCAATGAGATAGGCGGGATATGCCAAATAAAGGAACATGACAACAATAAAGGCGATGATTAGATAGGTCGGTTTTTTCATTGGGATTTTGGTTTTTGAACGTGAAAAGGAATCAGGAATTTATAGATTCGGAGGAATCGTTTATATCCAAGTTTTTGAACAAGAACTTTTAGATGTAAAGGAACAAGAATTTATAGAGTTGAAAGAATTTATAATCGATAAGTTATTCCTCTGAAACCTTCAATTCTTGTGCATGCTTCAATCGCTTGGACAACACATAATTAACGGCTAAAAAACCAATGCCAATTACAATAAAGGCGATGCCCTTCAATAGAAAATCCAAACCACTATCAAAGAAACGCACTATCAATAAAGTCGCCAAGAAAAAAGTACCTGCATTGACCAAAGCCACCAAATGATGCTTGATTCCTTCATTAACATAGTACAAGCCCCAAACAAAAATATAGGCATTGAAGAATATTCTCGCCCAAAAACCACCTCCTGACTTAGCTATCAAAATACTGATCAACATGAAAATCGGAAAATTTAACAAAAAATAATTGATCTGCTTTTTTTGATTCCAAAATCGAATTGCCAAAACTTTGGTGGCAATCAGTGCAAGTAGTAAAACGGCAAAATTTATCCAAGTAGCCATTGGTGAATATTTAATTCCTGTAAACCATTCTTCAAAATTAATACTGCCTGTATGCCACTTATAAGTGAGAGCTATAGATATAACAAAAATTCCTGCAATGGCAGTCGTTTGAAAAGGTCGCAACCACATACTTTTTTCTTGTCCAAAAAACTCCTTTCCAAGCATATACAAAAA
>JBMYXW010000689.1:0-2558 GCA_049608825.1 Chitinophagales bacterium | reverse complement strand
CGCAGAAGTAAAAGAAGAACAATTTCAGCCTGTGCCCAACTTGGTCAGCATCGAAAGTGAGGATGTCAAGAAGATGGTCTATATCAACCGTCAATACAACAGCTTTCATGTTTTGGACAAAATCATTTCGTTGGACGGTGAACAGCAAGCCATTTTTACTTTGCCTACTCCATTGATTATCATAGGTTCGGCGGGAAGTGGTAAGACCGCATTGACGCTCGAAAAAATGAAATACCTCAAGGGCAACATCGCCTATATGTCGCTCTCACCTTATTTGGTCGAAAATTCTCAAAACATTTATTACTCCAATAACTACGAAAACGAGAAGCAAGATGTTGATTTTCTGTCTTTTCGAGAATATTTAGAAAGTATTCAATTGCCAAAAGGCAAAGAAATCACCTTCAAGGATTTTGAACGTTGGTACAATCGCTACAAACAAGCGGTCAAAATCAAGGAAAGCTACAAATTATTTGAAGAGTTCAAAGGTGTATTGACAGGTTCGATTGTGGATAAGCCCTATTTGAGCCGAGAAGATTATTTGAATTTAGGTGTACGTCAATCTATCTTTTTGGACAAAGAACGACCAAAGGTTTACGATGTTTTTGAGAAATACTTAGCCTACTTGAAGGAAGGCAGATATTACGACTCCAATATTGTAGCTTTTGAACATTTGCAGAAAGTAGAATCCAAATACGATTTTTTGGTCGTAGATGAGGTGCAAGATTTCACGAATGTTCAGTTGAAGCTCATGCTGCAATCCTTGAAGAATCAAGCCACTAATTTTATATTGAGTGGTGACTCCAATCAGATTGTGCATCCCAATTTCTTTTCTTGGTCACAATTAAAGACCATGTTCTTCCAGAGTAGTTTGAAGGGAACACTCATTCGCATTTTGAAGACCAACTACCGCAATTCTCAAAAAATCACCACTTTATCCAACAACTTGTTGAAGATAAAAAATGCTCGTTTTGGTTCGATTGACAAAGAAAGCACCTATTTGATTGATACGGTATCAGAAACCAAAGGTGAAATCAATTTTTACAAAGAAAGCGATGCCATCAAAAAGGAATTGAACAGCAAAACACAAGGCTCTGCAAAATTTGCAGTCTTGGTGATGAACAATGACGAAAAGTCGACGGTGAGCAAGTACTTCAATACACCTCTTCTTTTTTCGATTCAAGAAGCAAAAGGATTGGAGTACGAAAACATCATTCTCTTCAATTTTATTTCCAACTACGACAAGGAATTTAGACACATTACAGACGGTGTGACGGACAAAGATTTGCTGGACGAAAACATGCAGTTCGGTAGAGCGAAAGATAAGACGAACAAAGAATTGGAGGCTTATAAGTTTTATATCAACTCGTTGTATGTCGCTTTTACGAGAGGTGTAAAAAATATCTACGTTATTGAAAAGTCCCAAAAGCACAAAATTTTGACGCTTTTGGGGGTGACACAAGTGCAGGAGAAGGTCGCTTTGGAGGAGCAAAAATCGGATTCGGACGAATGGTTAGCGGAAGCTCGAAGGTTGGAATTGCAGGGGAAACACGAACAGGCACAGCGCATTAGAGCGAAAGTCAAGGGAATCGAATTTGTAAGTCCTGAAGAAGTCGCTGAATGGCAGCGAATGGGTTACGCACCTTATTTTAGCAGTGGCGCACAAAAGAAATTGTTTGCGTATGCCAAAGATCGAATGGATTTTGAAATTTTGGAGCAGCTCGAAAGAGTGGGCTTGAAGGATGCCAAAAAACTCTTGAATCGCTTTGCGAATGACCGCCGTCGATTTGATAAGGTCATCAAAAACGATTACTTCAACGATGTGAAACGTATGGTAGAGAAATATGGCGTTGGATTTACGACTATTGAAGGTGAAACAGTGTTGATGGCAGCAGCTAAATATGGAAGCATTCGTACCTTGAATTTTGCATTGCAGCAAGAAATAGATAAAACGAAGGAGAACAAAGAAGGTTTGACTGCCCTTCAATTGGTGATACGCTCGTATGATAGCGAAAAATTGCAGGAAAGAGATTTGAAGAAAATCTATCCTCAACTCGTCACTCCTTATCTAAAAGTTCAAACTGAGGATAAAATTATCAAAATCAACAAGACTTCAATGGAGTATTTTTTGGTGAATTATATGAAGGCTGTCATGGATGACATCGTAAATCCAAATCATCCGCCGAGTATGCAAGGTATGAAAATGAATGATTTTATGCTCTTGATTGAAGATATGCCTGAAAGTATTCTTCCTGAATACCGTCGCAAACGACAGTATGTCAATTCCATTTTGGCGAAAAATGAAGTGGATAGAAATGCTCCTTACAATCGCCTCTTGTTCAAACGTGTGTCAAGAGGATGCTACAATTTCAATCCGGGTATGAAGATTTTGTACAAGTAAGACTTGTTCTTAGGTGTTTGGGTTGATAGTTGTGTTTAGGTTTTCTGTGGGGTATATCCCAAATTATCGTGTTTGGAAAAATATCTGCTAAATAGTGTCGGTACGCTGTACCTTATTTTTTTTAGGTTGATGATTTCTACAAACGGTGTCGGAGCGATGC
>JBMYXW010000688.1:0-2561 GCA_049608825.1 Chitinophagales bacterium | reverse complement strand
GTCCACAAATACGCAATCACCGCATCCATTTCCCATTCCTCCAATGCTCGACCTTGTGAGCATTCAACGGCACACAATTGTACTGCTTCTCGCAGATTGTTTCGGGCAGGTTTTACCAAATCTCCATACTTTTTTTCATAATCATTGTTGTACCAAGAAGTCCGATTGACTACGCCATATAGGGTAGTGCCTTGAAGGAAAGGCATGTCGTTTTCAACTGCATAGGTCAAACGATCATCGGGATTGGGCAATGCCAAATTGGGGTCTTCCTGTTGAACATTGTGACAGTGTGTACACACAAAGCTTTTGGATTGTTTGGCCGTTTTATTGCCATTTGGAGTAGTCGCTATGCCCTTCAATACCAAATCCTTTCCCTGTTCTATCATTGCAGCAGTAGGATTCTCGACTCCATGATTGGAAACCTCACCTCCCAAATTTTTCAATATTTCGGCAACAGGCGTATTTTCATCCCAAGTAGCTCGAATTTTGTTTTTTGCTTTTTCGGAATGAGAGAAAGTGCTGGCAGAGAGGAAAATGATGGATAGTAAGGCGAGGAGGCTGAGAATTTTGTTCATGGCTATTGGTATTAAATTTCTTGTTATTTATCGCAGGGTAGTGTCTAAACATTATCCTGCGATAAATGACAAGAAACAGTGGTATTCTAATTATGTAAAATAACGAAAATCGTGGTTGTTTTCAATTTTTTGTAGCGCATAATACATCAGTTTGATGACATTTTCGACATCATCCTTGTGTACCATCTCAACGGTTGTGTGCATGTATCGAAGACTCAAACTGATCAATGCCGATACTACACCACCATTGGAGTATGCAAAAGCATCGGTATCAGTACCCGTAGAACGAGAATTTGCTTCGGGTTGGTAAGGAATGTTGTTTTCAGCAGCGGCTTCAAAAATCAAATCCAAAAACTTGTTGTGGACTGCAGGGGCAACCGCCAATTGAGGGCCTTTACCCGCATGAAACTCACCGTATTTGATTTTGTTGATCATTGGTGTGGTTGTATCGTGTCCTACATCTGTTACCAAAGCAACATTGGGCTTGATGGTTTGGGTAATCATTTGTGCGCCACGCAAGCCTACTTCTTCTTGCACAGAATTGACGATGTATAAACTGTAAGGAAGTTGGATGTTGTTTTCTTTTAGCAGTCGAGCTACTTGCGAAATCATATAACCACCCATGCGATTATCCAAAGCACGACCTACAAAATAGCGGTCGTTTAAGGTCATAAACTCATCTTCAAAAGTAACTACTGACCCTACTCGAATTCCAAGAGCCTCCACTTCTTCTTTAGAACTACATCCAACATCAATGAATATGTTGTCAATTTTTGGTGTTGTTTTGGCATCTTCTCCACGACGAAGGTGAATTGCAGGCCATCCAAAAACACCTTTTACAATTCGCCCATCTCTTGTGTAAATATTCACCCGTTTAGAAGGCGCAATCAATGGATCCGAGCCACCGTTTTTAATCACATAAATGAAACCATCTTTGGTGACATGATTCACAAACCACGCAATTTCGTCGGCATGTGCTTCAATGACCACTTTGTAATCCTGCCCAGGGTTAATAACACCATAAACAGTTCCATAATTATCTACTTCATATTCGTCAATGTAAGGCTTGATGTATTCCAACCAAACTTTCTGTCCCTTGTACTCAAATCCAGTATGAGAAGATGTATTGAGGTAGGTTTCAAGAAATTCTAAAGAGTCAGGGCTTAACACGTTTTTTAATTCCGCCATGTTGATTATTGATATATTTTGTATTTTGAAAATTTCTTATTTAAAAACTGCTAATTAAGAAAAACGGTCAAAACTACCAATTTTTTCTATCTTTTTGTTTGTGCTTTTCTGCCATTTTGGTAGAGCTATTTTTCAAACAAATCTGGTCGTCTTTCCTTTGTGCGTTCCAAAGCTTTTTCTGTTCGCCACTCCTTGATTTTGGCTTCGTGACCAGACAGCAATATTTCGGGAACTTTCCAGCCTTTGTAGTCGGCAGGACGGGTATAGACAGGAGGTGCGAGAAGATCGTCTTGAAAAGAATCTTCTAAGGCGGAGGTTTCATTGTTCAATACACCTGGTAAGAGTCGTCCGATTGCATCTACAACCACTGCTGCCGCCAATTCACCTCCTGATAGCACAAAACTACCAATAGATATTTCTTTGGTAATTAAATGTTCTCGAATGCGCTCGTCAATGCCTTTGTAGTGTCCGCAAAGCAAAATCAAATTGTTGTAGAGCGACAAACGATTTGCCATTTTTTGCTCAAACAATTCACCATCAGGTGTTAAATAAATCACCTCATCATATTCTCTTTCTGCCTTCAATGCTTCAATACAATTTAATATGGGGTCAATCATCATCACCATACCTGCTCCTCCACCATATTGATAATCATCTACTTGTTTTTGATTGAAGGTGCTGTAATCTCTGACATTGTGACACTGAACAGTCAGCAAGTTTTTTTCTTGCGCTCGCTTCATTATCGAATGATTGAAGGGGCTTTCTAAGAGTTCGGGAAGAACGGTGATGATGTCTATT
>JBMYXW010000687.1:0-2561 GCA_049608825.1 Chitinophagales bacterium | reverse complement strand
CGCAATAGCCGTTTTACCAACTCCTGGCGCACCCACTAAGATGGGATTGTTCTTGGTGCGACGAGACAAAATGTGCAAGACTCTACGAATCTCTTCATCTCTTCCAATCACAGGGTCTAATGCTCCAGCTTGCGCTCGCTCATTGAGGTTGATGGCATATTTGTCCAATACATTGTAGCGAGATTCTGCGCTTGCATCGGTGACTGTTTCACCTTTTCGAAGTTCCTTGATGGCTTTTTCCAAGTCATTTTGGTTTACGCCCTCACTTTTCAAGATTTTGGAGGCATCACTGCTGACTTCCAAAATACCCAAAAGAAGGTGTTCGACGGAAGTAAATTCGTCTTTGTATTCTTTGGCAATGGATTGGGCTTGAAAGATAGCCTGTGTCATTTTCTGTGATGGAAATTGCTGTGTGCTGTGCTTGACAGTAGGCAAACTATCCAGTTTCTGTTCTATATTGGAGGACAAACGACCAACGCTTATTCCTGTTTTTTTTAAAATATAAGGAATCACATTCTCATCTATTTCTATCAGTGCTTTCAACATGTGTAAAGGCTCAATTAATTGATGCTTTTTATTGAAGGCTATGCCCTGTGCCGAAGCGATGGTTTCTTGTGATTTTATGGTGAAATTATTGAAGTTCATTTATTGTGTTGTTTTTATAAGAAATACTTTCACTTATTTTCATTTAAGTAATTAGACGAAAATAGTTTAACCTAACATTTTTGGTAAAAACTGATTTTTAAATTATTCAAAATTCGCCATTCAGCATTCAAAATTGTATGGGTACTTAAAACAGGTAAACTATCAATTTATGTGCCTTTTGCCCAAAAACTTGCCGATTAGTCCATATTGACAGTTTGGGGCGATATACACAAGTCAAACTGTCAGCAATACATCAGAATATTTTCACATGACATTCTTATGTCAATAAATTGTAAAAAAAGTGACACACAAATGGAGATAAATATGTATTTTTGCATTCAGTGTTTACCTATCTACCATTATTACCCGCAAATACCCTTAACCATTTAAGTCCCCATTATAAGCCTGCATTTTGTTAAAAACAATGTCATTTGATTGATTAAATTCAGCTCTTTTATTCAATTGATAGGAACTTGTTTGTTTTAGTTACTGTTTACTATTACTTTATGTTTACAATAAATTTTCTACAAAAAAATCCTTTTTTAATTATGAGGAAGTTATTACTGACTTTACTGTTAACACTTATGGCTCCCGTTTTGCTAGCGCAAAACTACAACAATGAGTGGATTGACTATTCCAAAACCTACTACAAACTCCGAATCAAGGAAGATGGGTTGTTCCGTATTCCCTTCAATACCTTGTCACAAGCAGGTGCAGGAAACTTGAGTGGCTCTGGGTTTAAAATGTATTACAAAGGAGAGGAAGTCCCTATCTATGTAAGTACAAATGGCTCATTGAATAGCAATGATTATGTTGAGTTTTATGGTGAAAAAAACGATGGAGAACTTGATTCTGATTTGTTTTTATTTGATAGCCATCAACTAACAGATGAAACGAGTCTATTTACGGATTCAATTTCGTATTTCTTGGTTTGGCAAAGTGGTGGAAACGCAAAAAGATATGCAGATGCTACAAACAATACGAGTAATCCACCTGCTAAAGAACAGTACTTCATACATACTGAGAATAAAATCCACAAGAACATATTTTATGTAGGTGAACCTGAGCGAATTGCAGGGGTAAACTACAATTTTGCAGACTTTGAGAAAGGAGAAGGCTTTGTAAGTTCTATTCTTTTGGGACAGACAACCAAAACTTACAATATGAATACACCTGCTCTTTTTACAGGTTCTGGTGCGCCTCCTGCGAGCTTGGAAACAAAAGTAGTCGGGCAGAACAATGACTTCTTTAACTTCAAGGATCACCACATGCGTGTGAGAGTAGATGGTACAACTTATGTTGATGAAATCTATGAAGGACATGATACCCCTACTTATAACAGTACAATACTGAGCAGCGATATCACAAGTCCTCGCACAAAGGTTGTTTATGAATCGGTAGGAGATATATTCTCTAATCCATCAGAGGATTGGCAGTCGGTATCATATACCAAAATAAGCTACCCAAGAAGTTTTAATTTTTCTGAATATAAGAGTGGAAACTTAATACCTTCTAAAGAGTTTTATTTTGAACTCAATGACAACAGAGATTCCTATATAGAAATTACAAGTTTCTCTGGTGGTACAGCTCCTGTTATTTACGATTTGACAAACAACAAACGCTATATTCCCACAGTTCAAAGTGGAGTGTATAAAGTTCGATTGCAGGCTGGAGCAAATGTCAATATTAAGCGAAAATTGTTCATCGCAAATACAGATAATAGTGCAATTTCAACGATTAGCAGTTTGACGAAAACCAACTTTACCAATTATCAGAGTATTGCCAATCAAGGTGATTATGTAATGATAAGTCACCCTTCATTGAGAACAGGTACTACGGATTGGGTTCAGTTGTATGCAAATTATAGAGAAAGCAGTACTGGTGGTAGCTACAATGTAGTTTTGGCAGATATAGAA
>JBMYXW010000686.1:0-2568 GCA_049608825.1 Chitinophagales bacterium | reverse complement strand
AGAATCGGTTTTCATCAACTGCATACAGTCTTTCCAAGTTGGATTAATTAAACATCCTGAAGATACAACGAAACTACCATCTGCCAACTGAATGATAGATACTCCTGTTTCACTATTTTGATTGTTGTCTATGGCGAGAGAGAAAGTGGTTTGAGCCACAAGAGGGGAGAAGAATATAAATAGACCAAAAAAATACAAAATATATTTGTTCATGATAATGATACTTTATTTTAGGGTGGTGGGTAAAAAGTAAAAAGGGTTTCGGCTTTGAAAAACCGAAACCCTTGGTTGATTTAGTGAAGAACGACCAATTTATTTTTGGCTTTGGGTTTGCCTTGCCAAGAGAGACTGACGATGTAAATGCCATTTTCTAAAGTAGAGGTGTTGATAAATACCTTAGCTTGGTCTTTTTCAACGACAGTGTCAAAAACGATTTTGCCTGTAATGTCTTGTATCAACAGTCGGTCTGCTTTTTCTTCAAAATAAGCGATGGTACTGTGGGTACTGGGGTTTGGAATCAATTGAAGTGTCTCTAAACTATTTTGAACATAAAAAGATGTATTTAGAGCTTGCGATTTCTGTACACCATCGAAATTATCAGGCATTTGTACTTCAAACTCTGTTCCATACGCTTCATGTAAAATAGCTTTTGCATAGTTGCTATTGGAGTTTTGAGAGGAGGCAATGGCTTCCAACATAGAGGCATCTTCGGGGGTAATTTCACAGTACTCTTTTCCGTTGGATTTCAAGAAAATATTCAGTTCCTGAATTTGCTTGAACTGACTATTGACGAGTCCATTATCTGGAATCTGAGTCAATTTATTCGTTGCTGCCGTAAAATCCTCTTTTTGGATGTAGAGCTTGGTCAAGTGTTTGTCAGCTTTTACCGTCTCTTCCCCCTCCAATAAAGCAATTGCCAAGTCCATTTCATTGTTTTTGAAATGCCCATTCAAGAGTTGTTGCAACAATTGCTTTCGCTTGAATTCCAAACCCAATATCCACAACTCAATTCTCTTTCTATCAGAAAACTGTTTCCCTAAAGAAACTTGATCAAGATTATGCAGTACAGTACTTGGCAGAGGAGGTATTCTTTGATTGAGTGCAGTTTGTACCGTTCGACTCAAAGGCACATGCTCCATTAACAATTCTTCGACCCATATAATGGGCATATTGACTTGATGAACTATTTCTGTCAAAACCTTATCCGAGAGAAAAGGGCTAGCTGCTTTAAGAGCCTGATAAGTCAATGTACTAACAGGACGGTCTTGAATATTTTCTATTAAACCATCTGTATCGTTTCCATCTATCAAATGTATGTATTCTTCAATCAACTCCAATATTTGGTCCAAGCAGATTTTGCCTGAACAGATTTGTATATTGGGTGGAGTAATTCCATCTCCCACAATATCGTCTCCACCATCTATGTCTTCAATGGCTTTTAGAGGAAAACATTCCGTATTTGCATCAACAAAAAGCCCCTCTTTTTCGTAGTTTGCTCCCAAATCACAGGTAGGTTCATAACGGGGAAAGTCATTGTTGTGGAATAAATATTGGAAAGAAGAAGAGGAGAATGTTTGTATGTGTTCAGAAGAAGTAGGATTGGTATCATCACAAATAGATGGAGTAAAATAGTTTCCTGCAGGATCATCAACTTGAGGGTTTTGTTGGCTAAAAAACTCATTTCCTTGAAAAGGGTGTATTGCTCCTGTTGATTGTAGGTCGCTTACTGTAACATTGATGCAGGTAGTTCCGTCTGTAAATTCATTGTTGAGAATTTTTAGCCCGCTGTTATCGTCCTGTGTACGTATATTGTCATAAGCTATATTGGAGAATCGATTGCAGTGAATAAAGTTTGCTCCACTTCCGTTTTCTGTTGTCCAGATACCAAATGTACCCCCATTTATATCATTGTTAAATATTTCGTAACTTTCTGTATTTCTTATGTCTATTGGGAATATTCCAACTAGTTCGGGCGGATTTGTATTGGTACAAGTATTGTGAGCAGCATATAGATTGTTGACTCCATAAATTTTAATAGCTTCTTGGCAGTTATAAAAACTGTTTCCCTCTGTGTCATTTAGTCCTCCAATAGTGATTGATTCGTCTCCTATAGTCGATGAGTTTCCAGCCTGAACACCTCTCTCTAAATTATCAAAACTACTTTCTCGAATAGTGTAACTGGCTCCTAAACTATAAATTCCATGAATATCAAAAAGTAGGGCGGTTCGTTTGAAAATACATTTCTCAAAAAGTATATCCTTTACTGCCCACATAGTAATAAATTTGAAACTATTTGCATCAATATTCGCATTTGTATTTACTAAATCATCTCTTGTATATTCAAACAAAGTTTCATTGATAAAGCGACTAATATTAGGTTGATTGAAACGCATAAATTCTACTGCTCTATTGTTGTCTTTAAATATAGCATTGTCTGCAATAACGATACCTCCAAAATAATTAGAATCGAAACCACAAGTTCCATTAATATGCTTTTTAGTGGTAATCCCTAACTTTGCATATTCTAACAAAGCACCATTTTTGAGGTAAACCATTCCATGTTGATTG
>JBMYXW010000685.1:0-2572 GCA_049608825.1 Chitinophagales bacterium | reverse complement strand
GCCGAAGAAAAATTGTTTGACTACCTCAGCGACAAAAAATCTCTGGAAGGTAAAATTTATTGGGACAGCGATGCCTATTATATGACCGACCCCAAACAGGAGGCAAACAAATTTTTGAGTCGCTATTACCAAAAGTGGAAAAACCATCCCAAACACGATTGGTCACAACAAACAGATTTTCGCATAGCTGCCAAAAATGTCCACCTCGTTGGAATTCCTCTCAAAGTTGGTCAAGCCAAATACACAGGTCAATTGCTACAAGGTTTGGTTGAGAAAAATGAACTCGAAATAAGCGAATCGGCTTTGGTATTGGGAGACGAAGCTATGTTGTTTCCGATGCTGTATGCACTGCCCAATCATATAGACAAAATCAATATTACAATGGGTTATCCACTGAAAGATAGCCCATTGTACCAGTTGTTAGAGACCATTGTGCAGCTACAAAAAACAATACAAACGACAGAGCAAAAAGAGACACAAGCCTCCTCTATTCCTACATCTTCCTCCTCCAATCATTCAACAAACGCTATTTCTCGCTCTGAAAACAAAACGAGCCAAAAAGTCCTCTTTTACAGTAAGGTGATTCTACAAATCATCAACAACCCTTTTATTCGGGCATTTGACCAAGAAACTGTCCAACAATACACCGACTATATCGAGTTCAACAACTTGATATACATTGGAGAAGATAGCATCAAGGCACGTTTGTCGCTTCCTATTTTTAAAGCCATATTCAAGAAAGCCGATTTTTTCACCAACCTGATTGACGTTTTCAATGAAGTTTTGGTATTGATTTTCAATAGAATTGAAGAAGAAAATAAGGCGAAAAAGAAATCAGAAGCAAAGGACGATTTGAATGTGAAGCCCAATGAAGTCAATGGGAAATCTGACAAAGTTGAAAAGACAATTGAACAAGAGTTTATTTACCACACTTTGCTACAATTGCAGAAACTGAATGACACGCTGAAAAAATACCGTCAGCCAGTGACCAATGAGACTTTTTGGAAACTGTTTCGGGAAGTGATTCAGACGGTGAAATTGCCGTTTACGGGTGAGCCTTTGTTGGGGCTTCAAATCATGGGTTTTTTGGAAACCCGTACTTTGGACTTCAAAAATATCTTTGCGCTCGGAATCAATGAAGGCAGTATTCCATCCAGTAAACCGCATCAAACCTTCATTCCCTTCAATCTTCGCAAGGGCTTCAAGATGCCTACTTTCCTTGACCAAGATGCCATTTACGCCTATCACTTTTACCACCTATTGCAGCGAGCCGAAAATGTGTATTTGATTTACAATACTGAAATAGGGAATTTTGGTTCGGGTGAAAAAAGCCGTTTTTTACTGCAAATAGAACATGAGTTGGAACTGATTGCGCCCAATATCAATGTCAAAAAACACATCATTGCAACACCGCTTCAAACAGATACAAGCTCCAAAGAACCTCTCGAAATCGACAAAAATGAGGCAATTATGGCGGAGCTGAACCGCTTTATCGAAAACCATCCCGAAGCTCAAAAACATGGGAATCGGCGACTTTCACCTTCTGCACTCACGACTTATATCAATTGCCCTGTTCAGTTTTATTTCAAGCATATTGCGAATTTGTATGAACTGGAGTCGGTCAAAGAAGATATTACCAACCTCGTATTTGGGAATATCCTCCACCACACCATTGAGTTTACCTACAACGATTTTATTTACAAACGCATCCGCCAAAAGAATCTTTTAGACCGAAACAAAGTGCTGCATACATTACACAAGCAGTTGGTGGTAAAACAGTTTTACGGTCAGGTTTTGCGGAGTGACCAATTGAATAATCACGAGGAAGAACTCAACAAACTTATTCCAGAGTTGGAAACTTGGCTTACGGATTCTTTGCAGAAAATCAACAGCCAAGTAAGAAAATCCACCGAACGAAAACTGAATCAAGACTTCAAAAGATTTCATATTACCAATTCTCAATGGACTCGCAAACTCAAGCGACAAGCCAAGCGCAGTATTGTTCGAGAGTTCATGCACATAGATCCAAATTTGGCGATGTTGCAGCCCGATGATATCAAGGGATTGAAGGCGAACGAAAAGGAATTGAAGCGGAAATTGGATGAGGCTTTTAGCGAAAGCAATTTTGATTCGCAACATTTGCAGAAAGGTAAAAATCTTTTGCTGCAAAGGGTGATTATCAATTTGGTCAAGAAGATTTTGGGACATGACGAGAAAGATGCACCCTTTAAGATTGTGGGTTTGGAATCGTCAGAAGTGAAGGTGACGCTCAATATTGGCAGTGTGAAAGGGGCAGACGAAGATAGGGAAGTGGCTTTGAAGGGGGTGATTGATAGAGTGGATGAGGTGACATTGGAGGACGGAAATCCCGCTTTTCGAATCATTGACTACAAAACGGGCGCAGTCGAATTTGTTTCGGCAACGAGTCGAGGTAAGGCGATTCCGATTGACACTTATTTCCACAAATATTTTGACGACCCAAAATACAAAGCGGGCTTTCAGATTTATCTATACAGCTATCTTTATTGGCGACAAGAACGCTCTTTGGGAGTAGAAAATCCTCGTATTTTGG
>JBMYXW010000684.1:2343-2572 GCA_049608825.1 Chitinophagales bacterium | reverse complement strand
ATATTTCTTCATATTTTCCTCTCCAAACTTCCATTTTTTCGCCGTATTTGGCGTATTGAGCTGCAGTTTTCTCTTTTTCATGATTTTCCGCATTGTGTTCCATGATACCATAAAACTCATCGTATAGTTCGTTGAATTTATCAGCATCAATTTTCTTGTTTTTCAATTGGCTTCTCACATCAATGTATTGATAATACACAATATCGTACATTGAACTTTCTGCATCAAT
>JBMYXW010000684.1:224-2333 GCA_049608825.1 Chitinophagales bacterium | reverse complement strand
ATCTCAATAGATTTTGCACGCAACTGGTGAATACTGTCAGTCATTTCAGGCTTGTAGTTTTTCAACAATCGAGAACGCAATGCCCATATATAACCTTCTTCTCCAAAATGCTCAATTCGTTTGCTGTACAATTGGTCAATTGAATCCATATAAGCATCTGCTTTTGCTTGATCTGCAATCTTGTATTCTTTAAAACCATCGTGTTCTTTACATTTACCTTTACGTTCCCAACCTTCCAACTCTGTTCCGTCTTTGCAGACAGTCGTATATTGAGCTTCCAACATTGAAGTGTACATATCTTCGCCATCCAAGTAAGGGGTTTTTCTGGCAGCAGGTGCGTTTGTCATCACATATCTCCAATAAGGAAGTGCATCATCAAAAGCTTTTTGCTTAAAAAACTCACGGTACAAAGAGTAGTTTTTTACAGTTTCTGCACTATCTGCGCCCCACAAATCAGCATCTTCAGATAGTAAAGCATCTGCTGCGGAGGTGTCCAAATTTTGTTCTGGTACAACCTCTTTCTTCACTACTTCTTCTACCTTGCCTTTTTTTCCTTTTTTCTTTTTACCCTTTTTTTGGGCAAAACAGTCTGTGCTGGTCAGACTGATTAATACAATAGCTAACAATGTTATCCATTTGACTTGCATGATTCTGTGCATAGGTCCTCAATTTTATTTTATGATTATATAGAATAATAAATTTTCTTCAAAATTTGAATTGGTAATCAGGGGAAAATAGTTTAAAATTACAAGATATGTGAGTAAGGAGTGGTCAAATAAAGTCATTGTAGTGTAAAGATAACACTAAAAAAGTTGAATTGTTAAGCGTTGAAGTGTATTATTTGGACATTTTTTTGACGATTTCGTTTAGTTGAACTTTCGTTTTATAAACCAAATATCATTTAATGATATGCCGATAGTAGTATTTAAGAAGGTTTCTCGAATTAGATTATTGTCTATACTTCCTCTTTGACCGATTTCAAACGAAAAGTTTAATGTACCACTGCTTCCTACGGCACTTCTTCTAAGGGGCAATCCCATGCCTGCAGTTATGGCATACTCAGAGATGCGGTTTCCTTCAAGCATAATATTACCCGTATTGTATCGTCCGCCTAAACGGTAGTGTACTCGGCTGAAATAATCGCCAAAAGAACGTCCTAAGTTTTTGGGGGAAGGAACAAAACCCACTCCAAACGAAACTTTGGTGGCGTTTACCATTGCAGTATTGATATCTCCAAAATCTCTAAAGTCTTCCCATTTTTCAAAACTGACATCTGTGCCAATTATTAGGCTGTTCTTATTAGAATACATGATTCCTACACTGAACAAAGAAGGTATGTCTATTTCACCATCAGTGACCCCTGTTAAACTAAGCGTATCTACAACAGATACAATATTAGAGTTTTCTACAATTCTATCCCACAAAATGTCACGTTCTACATGCGTACCAATATTGGGACGTGCACTCACGCCAATGGTAACAAAACTCGCATCGTCTTTTAAGGGTTGGGTTATCAACAAACCCGTATTCCAAGTAAATCCACGAAAGTTGTTGGTTTCGGTGCGTCGAGTGGTGAAGGCATTGGTGAGTTCGGGAAAATTAACTCGAACTTCTTTGCTAAGTGCGCCGAACAAAAAAGCTCCATTTGCTCCAAAGGAAATTTGGGTTTTATTGAGTTTTACCTTGAAGGCACCTCCAATATAGAATTGATGGGTTTGTCCATCTCCCAAAAAGCGGTAATCTTGTGTACCTCCCAAAAGTTCGTTTTCAACTGTTTCGGTGACATCGTAATTCACCTTACTAAAAGGAAGAACACCGATACTCAAACCACCATAATTGCTTATTGGGAATGCCAATGCAGCATACCCCAAAGAAGCGTCTCCAGATGACTGAGAAAGTTCATTTTGTCTAAGCCAAACATTTTTGACATCCAAAGCTGTTTCGAGTGTTGTCAGTCTTATCGAGGCATAAGAAGCAGGATTGTGGTAGTTGATATTGACGGGAGAAAGGAACGCTGTGGTGATTCCTCCCAACGAACGATTCATCGCAAAGCCCGAATTAGATACATTACCTATGCCAATACTGGAGTAGGGAGAGTTGGCATTTTCA
>JBMYXW010000684.1:0-214 GCA_049608825.1 Chitinophagales bacterium | reverse complement strand
TGCATAGATAATTGAAGGGCAAGCCAATAAAAAAACAAACGCAATTAGGGAATTATTCCAAATCTTTTGCAACATTGTATTCAAGGATTTTATTCAGTCCGAGCAGCACCAAATTGGGGCGTGCAAATATCTCACTTTTCAGCTTACTTTCAAAGAAACGAGCATCTCCACCCGTAATTAGTACGGTAAGCGGAGTGTATTGACTGCGATATTG
>JBMYXW010000683.1:0-2583 GCA_049608825.1 Chitinophagales bacterium | reverse complement strand
TTAAGCAATTACTTCCATTGCTTTGAATACCAATTGATTTCGTTCAGGACCAGTCGAGAGTATATCCACTGGTGCGTCCAACTGTTCTTCAATATATTGAATATACGTTTGCAATTTTGGAGGCAATTGCTCAAAAGAGTCCAAATTATCCAAGCTTGATTGCCAGCCTTCAAAAGCTCGATAGACAGGTTCAATTTCGCATTTGGTCAAATCAAAAGGCAAGTGATTTTGAAGCACTCCATCCACTTTGTAAGATTCACAGACTTCAATATTTTCAAACTCGGACAAAATATCCACTTTCGTCATCACTACTTTGGTCACACCATTCAACATAATTGCATATTGAAGCGCAGGCAAATCTATCCATCCACAACGACGAGGCCGTCCTGTTGTCGCTCCAAACTCCCCTCCTACTCTTCTGATTTCTTCCCCTTTCTCATTCTCCAATTCGGAAGGAAAAGGTCCCGCACCTACTCTTGTACAATAAGCTTTTGTGATACCGATTACATCCCGAATGTGTTGTGGTGCAAGGCCCAAACCATTGCAAACTCCTGCCGTAATCGTATTAGAAGAAGTAACATAAGGATAAGTACCAAAATCAATGTCTAACATACTCCCTTGTGCGCCTTCGGCCAAAATGGTCTTTCCTTCCTTCAATAATTGATTCACAAAGTATTCTCCTTCTACCAATTGAAAAGAACGCATTACTTCAACTCCTTCCCTCCATTCGGCTTCCATTTCTCCCAAATCGTAGTCAAAATCATACAATTTCTTCAATAATTCTTCGTGCTTTGCCTTCAATTTTTGATAACGATCTTCAAAATCGGGCAAAGTAATGTCACCAATTCTCAAACCATTTCGACCAATTTTATCCATATAGGTTGGTGATATTCCCCGCAAAGTCGAACCAATTTTGGCTTTTCCTTTGGCGGCTTCTGAGGCAGCATCGAGAACCTTGTGGGTTGGTATGGTGAGGTGTGCTTTTTTGGCTAAGACCAGTTTTTGGCGGATGTCTGTGCCAAAAGCGGTGATTTGTTCTACTTCTTTTTTGAAGGCTATGGGGTCAATGACCATCCCATTGCCTATCATATTGAGGGGGCGTTCGTGAAAAACACCTGAGGGAATATTGTGCAGCACTATTTTCTTTCCATCTACATATAGCGTGTGCCCTGCATTTGCACCTCCTTGAAAGCGTGCAATCAAATCGTAATTATTGGCAAGGTAATCCACTATTTTTCCTTTCCCTTCGTCTCCCCATTGGAGTCCTAACAATACATCTACTGACATAATTATTACAATGTTTTTGGTAAAAGGTGAAGTTAGGGAAATTGTGGAGGATATTAAAACAGAAGCATGTTATTTTTGGGTTAAGGAATTTGAGGATAATAAGGCAATTCAATATTTCCAAGTAAAAGTATTGTATTCTTTGCCGTTCGCTCCTAGCATCAATGCCTTTACTTCAATGGTTTTGCCCCAATCAATCTGCAATACCCCAAAATTCAAATCACTGGCAACTTCTCCAACTCGATGCTTATTTTTTTCGCCTGTAAAGCGGGTATAAGCATGAGTCAATCCACTGGAAGTAAATTCATACAAAGGATAATCCATTCCTTCAATGTCCAATTTGGAGACTTCACCAATGTGTCGGTCGCCACTCAACAAAATGACTCCTTTGGCTTGGCTTTTTTTGATGAGGTCAAACAATTTCTGCCTTTCATTGGGAAAGTTTGCCCATTTTTCAAAGCGATGCTCTTCGGGAATCACCTGTATCCCATTGGCAATGAGGTGAATTTGAGCTGTACTGTTTTGCAGTTCCTTTTCGAGCCATTTCCACTGCGCTTCTCCCAATATTGTTCCCTCTAAATTTGAATTATAGCCGCCTTTTACCTTGTTGGTTTTGTCCCTAAAGTATCGACTATCCAAAAGAATGACTTTAACTTGTTTTCCTTTTTCGCCCAGCGCATAAGATTGGTAAGCCCCTTCTCTATTTCGTACATCAGCAGTTTGTGGAATTCCCAAAAAATCCAACAACAATTCTTCGTTTTGTTTTTTGGCTGCAAATTCTTTTCCTCCATCATTCACACCATAATCGTGGTCGTCCCATATACCAACGATTGGAGTAGTTTGTAACAATTTTTGATAACCTTTAACTTTTGATTGCAAAGTATATTGTTCCTCTATATAACTTTTAACTTGAGAATCCCCATAAATAATATCGCCCAACCAAATCCACAAATCAGGTTCATGCTTCATGATATCCTTCCAAAGTGGCTGTGCTGAGTCTTGATGATTACAAGAACCAAAGGCAATGGTTTGCAGGTTTTTGGAGGAGTTGGGTTGTTGAGGTTTTGCAGACAAATTTTTCTCCGTTGAAGTATCAATTGTGGGAGAATTGGTTTTGCAGGAGATAAAAAGTATTGTAGAGAAAAATAGGAGGATTAGGCTTCTTGATAGGAAACTTTCTGATAAAGTTGGAGTCATGGTGGTCAATGGTAAAATATTGGAAATACAATGAATCGAAAATGTAATTTCTGCCAAACATTTAGGCAAACTAAAGCCCAAAAACACAAAATATTTTTTTGG
>JBMYXW010000682.1:0-2586 GCA_049608825.1 Chitinophagales bacterium | reverse complement strand
GAGGGGAGTGGCGATGTAGGAATAGTCAAAAAGGTCATGTCTAAATTGATAAAAGGGAGGTGTACAAGTATGCCTTTGTATGCAGAATTGAGTGGCAAATTGTTTTCACTTCAACCTACGGCAGCAGGAGCGAGAAAATTGGCGGCTCGTGCCTACAAGTCGGGTGATACGGATGGAGCAATCAAGTATTTCCTTCAATCTATCGAATTGGAAACCAACAATTCCAACAAAGCGAAGGCATATATGAATTTGGCTTCAATTGAACGCCGTAAGGTGAAAAATTTAACGACAAGTATAGCTGTTCAAGCTCGTAAATACGCATTGAAGGCAGCAGAATTACAAGCGGGTTGGGGAAAACCCTATCTGTTTATTGGTGATTTGTATGCTTCAAGTGGTAAACTGTGTGGTTCGGGTACAGGCTGGGAAAGTCAGCGTGTGTCTTGGGCTGCTACGGATATGTGGTTGAAAGCCAAAGATATTGATCCCGATGTAACGAGTGAGGCGAATCAAAGTATCAATAAATATGCTCAATATTACCCTACTGTTCAGGATGGTTTTATGAGAGGTGGTATAAAAAATGGGGATGGAGTAAGTTTGAGTGATTGCTGGATTGGTGGGAGTACGACTGCGAGATTGAAGTAGTTTAAATCAAAACTCGCTATCATCCACCTTCTCCAACCAGTCACCCAAAAATTCCGCAATTTCCTTGATAACCGTTTCGTCAAAAGGGGAGCGTAGATTTGCCAATTGCAGGGCTTCAAAATAGGAGTATTTTCCACCAATTTTGCAGAGACGGAGATAATCCTCCCAAGTTTCTTCTTTGTTTTCTTTCGATTTCATCCAAAACTGAAAAGCACAAAGAGTTGCCAATGAATAATCTACGGCATAAAAAGGCATACACATAATGTGTCCACTCATTTGCCAATCATGCCCAGCCTTCAAATAAGGATGGCTTCGAGAAGTTTCTGTTAGATAGGGCTGATAAGCTGCGTTGATTTCCAACCATTTTTGATTTCGTTGAGCAGGAGTCGCATTGGGATGGCGATAGACAAACTGTTGGAAATCTTCTGACAAACAACAGGAAGTAATAGTAGCCAACATATCACTGATTTGACGGAACTGCATTTTTGCTGCATCTTCTTTGAAAAATAAAGAATGCCAATCTCGAGTAAACAATTCCATAGCTATTGCATGTATTTCTGCAATGTCATTTTGAGTTTGTAAGAGTTCTATTTCTCGAACTCCCTCTTTATATGTTTGGTGTATCTGAAAAGCATGACCCATTTCGTGTGTCAGTGTATGAAAGTCATGCGCTCGTCCTGTGAAATTGGCAAAAATAAATGGCAGTCCATATTTTTTGATAGAAGCCATATAAGCTCCTGTATATTTACCTTTCCTATTTTCTGTATCATACAATTCATTCTCCACCATAAACCGACAAAATTCATCGGTCTCGGGCGAAAGTTCGGTGTACATTTTTTGGGTATTTTCCCACAGTTCTTTTGAATCTACTTGTAGGATTGGGTTTCCACTTTTGTATTTTACAGTATCATAATAGTGAACTTCCTCCACTTCCATGCGCTTCAATCTTCGCTCATGTAAGCGTTTTTGGAGGGGAACGAAATACTTCAATACTGCCTTATTGAAGGTCGAAACTTGTTCACCATTGTAGGCACAACTATGGTACGATTCCTCTACCACATTTTCAAAACCAAGCACTTTTGACGCCTTATCACGCAATTGCACCATCTTGTCAAAAGTATGGTGAAAATCATCCGTCTTTGATATCCAAAAGCCGTAAAAAATATCCCTTGCAGTCTTTCGGATTGTTGTGTCTTTGGAATCGTTGAATTTACAAATTCCTATTAGAGAGTGTTTTTCCTCTTGAAAAACAACTGTTCCTTGTGAAAGAGATTTGAAATATGTTCCCTCCAATTGGTTGATTTCTTGTTCAATACTTTCGGTTTGTTGGTTTCTTTCTTCAATGAAAAATTGGGCGCATTGGAAAAAGCGTTTGCCCAGTTTTTCCTCCAATGTTTTTCGGAATGAACTGTCGAGAAGGAGTTGGTAGTAAGAGGCAAGGTAATTGTCAAATACAGGATCTTGTTCATTAAAAAATGCCCGTTCCTGCTCATAAAACTTGTCGAAACTATTGAGATCGTGGCGAATTCCTACTGTTACAAATTGGCTGTTAAATTCTAGTTGGAGTTCATTGACTTGATGAATGACCTCCAATTGCATTGCCACATCCGTAGCGTTTTCAAATTGAGTGCAAAGATTTTCGAGGGTTTCTATTAGTGTGTCCATATTTGGACGTTGATAAGTTATTTCTGATAATTTCATAGAAATGATTTAGTAAAAAATTAAATACACCTCTATAGACGTATCAGCTAGCATTTTTTGGACAAAATCAATAAAATCATTTCTTAAAAGGAGACATAATTAAGCCGTTTTCGTCATAACCACTTCAACAGCTGATTGACCATCTTTGTGTGTGTCCACAGGAATTCCACGTCCATCATCTTCAACCGTGATAGATTCATCACCGTGAATGGTGATGGTGATGTTTTTACAAAACCCTGCTAA
>JBMYXW010000681.1:2337-2588 GCA_049608825.1 Chitinophagales bacterium | reverse complement strand
ACCTACAGATTATAAGTGAATCTATTGGGTTAACTTATTTAAAATCACACTTTTGGAGCTTAGGTATCCAATATCTAAATTCTCCAAATCAAATGAAATCATTAAGAATCTAAAAAATTTACTGAAATGAGTACAACTGCTTTCAAAACTATACTCAAAAGTCTGAAACCTCCAATGTTGAATCAGTTAAGCCAATCAGCATTAAAAGACTATTTCAACAATACTTGGGAACTCTATGAAATGCTTTTTTC
>JBMYXW010000681.1:0-2327 GCA_049608825.1 Chitinophagales bacterium | reverse complement strand
TTAATTTTCTACTTGGGGCATACTGCGGCATTCTACATCAATAAGTTTCGAATGGCAGGCTTACTTGAACAGCCCATACATGAAAAATGGGATCACCTGTTTGCTGTTGGAGTAGATCCCGATTTACCCGAAAATTTGAATATTTCTTCCTATTGGCCAACTATTCCAGAAGTACGTCAATACCGCCAAGCAATTTACAAAATTGTTCATCAAGTAATTGACAACTTAAAGTTGGATGATTCACCTATAACCGAAGACCATCCTGTTTGGACTTTGATGATGACTTTGGAACATGACCGAATTCACTTCGAAACCTCTTCTATGTTGATACGCCAATTGGATGTGGATTTAATCAAACACCCCGAATGTTGGGAATATGCTCCTACTTATGGCAATCCTTCTGAGAACGAATGGATTAAAATGGTGGGAGGAAACGTTAAAATTGGTAAGCCTAACACCTCCAATATTTATGGTTGGGACAACGAATTTGGTTCATTGGAGGTGGCAGTTGCTCCTTTTTCTGCTACAAAAAACTTAATCTCCAATGCAGAATTTTGGGATTTTGTCGCAGCAGGAGGATATGAAAATTCATCCTTTTGGACAGAGGAAGGTTGGGAATGGAAAAATCGCACCGATACCCATCATCCGAAATTTTGGGTGCAGAAAAACGGTACTTTTCTCTATCGTGCTATGTTTGATGAAATGTCGATGCCAATGGACTGGCCAGTGGAGGTGAATGCACATGAAGCCTGGGCATATTGCGCTTGGAAAAACGATGGCTCTCGTTTGCTCTCAGAAGCAGAATACCTGTTGATTGCACGGGAAAACACAAGCGAGAGCGATGACCCACTGTTCTCCAATGACCACAACCTTGATTTTGCCTATGGCTCTCCGACTCCTGTGGGATATATGAAAAGTGGCACGACAGCTTCTGGGTTTAACGATATTTACGGTAATGTTTGGGATTGGTTGAAAGATGATTTTTACCCATTGCCAGGCTTCAAAGTACACCCTTATTATGTAGAGTTTTCTGAACCTTATATGGACAAAGATCACAGTATGATGGCAGGTGGTTCTTGGGCAACGACTGGTACAGGAGCTTCTAAGTATTACCGTCTTTGGTTCAGACGACATTTTTTCCAACATGCTGGTTTTAGACTAGCAAAAAGCTTGTAAATTTCCCTCCAAAAACAAACAATTTCATGGCTCAACACGCTCAATTTATAGAAAAAGCCAAGGCAATGGGAGCAAGCATTCAAGATGTTAGTCATCTATTGCAACAAAATGCTGCCGTTTTAAACTATCAATCCATTTCTGAATTGATAATAGACGGTGTGCCTGCTTCTTGGGTCAATGCTCGTAGTCAAATCTACTGTGATAATAAACAATTGACTAAGTTGGCATATGACTACCTCCAATTGCCTTACCTCCAAAGCATTACTTTTCAAACACCTAAGGATTCTTCCCTCCAATCTTTCCTGCGAGAAGACCAAGTCTATGTTTGCAAACCGCTTGATATTGCACAAGGAATAGGAGTGGTGATGGGGATTAAGAATTTCGAAGAAGTGATTGCTTATTATCATGAATACAAGCACTTGAATCGGTTATTCATGTTGGAGGAGCAGGATGATGGCAAAGATTTGCGCTTGCAAGTCATTGGAGGTAAAATCGTTGCTGCTTGTATCAGAGAGCCTGCTTTCGTCTTGGGAAATGGCATGGATTCCCTCCAATCTTTGATTGGACAACGTCGAGCGGTGATGCATACGCAAAACCCAAAGAATGTATTGGAGATAGATGAAGCGACTAAATCTTTATTGGAGGAGCAAAATCTTTCTTTATTGGACATTCCTAAGAAAGTGCAAAAAGTGCAGTTAAAACGTGTGTCGAATATGGCGCAAGGTGGTGTTGCAACGGATGTCACGGACGAAATCCATCCGCTGTATCAAGACTGGGTGACTGCACTCGTTGAGTATCTAAAAACACCTTATTTTGCACTTGATCTACTTACACAAGACCATCGGGCAAACCCTCATGAGGCATCAAAAATTTTGGAAATCAATGCTTTTGCTGATTGGTTACACCACACTTTTTCGGAGCGAAGGACGCATGATATTGGAGGTATGATATTGGAGGAATTGGGGGTTACATTTTAACTTAAAAATTCAATCAAAGTATGCCAATAAATTTAACCAAATACTATGAGGGACTGAGTTCAAAAAGATTTTTTTATCGGAAACTAACTCCTGATGATGTAGAAAGTTGGATGGAATTTTTCTACAATAATCCTAGCCTACCCTATCTAGATTTTGACTTGAATAGACCAGTTA
>JBMYXW010000680.1:0-2590 GCA_049608825.1 Chitinophagales bacterium | reverse complement strand
TTCACAGACAACCTACTCGAACTAAAATCCAAGCTACTTTTATATGAAAAAAATATTCCGTTCATAAATAACCTACTTGAACTAAAATCCAAGCTACTTTTCATAGTGGGGATTTTTGAGTATTTTTGCGGAAAAATGATACTGCAATGAAAATCAAACAATTATTTACTTATCTGACTTTTGTTTTCTTCACTGTTTCACTTCAATGTACGTCTTTGTTTGCTCAATCTACTTCTTCAAATGCGAAAGAAGGAATGGCAAATTTGATGTATCAATCAGGTAAAATCTATGTAGTTGTTGGTGTTATTTTACTGATATTCATAGGAGTCGTGTTTTATTTGTTTGCTTTGGATAGAAGGATAAAGGCAATAGAAGATGAAATGGGGGATTAGTAGAATGGAATTTATCCTGTTTTGATCACTTACTCGGGTTAAAACCCAAGCTACTAAAAAAAGTGCCGTTTACCCCAAAAACTACGCTGTTTGCCTCATAGGTCTCAATAAATCATCTCAAAATTGTATTTTGTAAAATTTCTTTTACAAATCAAAAGTAAGGTATGTATCTTAACAGCATTTTAGAAACAATTGGCAACACTCCTCTTATCAAACTCAACCGAGTTCCTCAACTTCATGGAATCAAAGCGACAGTCTTGGCAAAGGTGGAATACTTCAATCCTGGTAATTCGGTGAAAGATCGTATTGCTTTGCAAATTGTAGAAAATGCGGAAAAACAAGGATGGCTAAAACCTGGCGGTGTTATTATTGAAGGAACATCAGGGAATACGGGAACAGGTTTGGCATTGGTAGCTGCGGTGAAAGGCTATCGCTGTATTTTTACGACAAGTAAACCCGATACCAATATAAAAATTAGACTTCTCAAAGCACTGGGCGCAGAAGTGGTTCACTGCCCAAAAGTACCTGCTGATGATCCTCGTTCTTACTATTCGATTGCAGCTGCCTTGAAAAAAGAAATTCCCAATTCTTACCACGTCAATCAGTACGAGAATCCCATGAACCCGCAAGTGCATTACGAAACGACAGGCCCCGAAATATGGGAGCAAAGTGGCGGCAATGTAAGCTATGTGATTACGGGAACAGGAACAGGCGGAACACTCTCTGGAACGGCGAGATACTTAAAGGAGCAAAATCCAAATTTGAAGGTTGTTGGGGTAGATGCTTATGGTTCTACTTTGAAAAAATTCCATGAAACGAAAGTTGTACCAAGTAATGAACAACTTCATGGAACAAAGATTGAAGGTGTGGGTAAAGACATGATTCCAAGTACAATTGCTTTTGATTTGATTGACAAGTTTGTGTATGTTGATGAAAGAAACAGTGCATTAAGAACAAGAGAGTTGGCAAGTTTGGAGGGAATGATTTTGGGCTATTCTTGCGGTGCAGCTTTGCAGGGAATTGTCGAGCTAAAAGACGAATTGACTGAAGATGATGTAGTCGTGGTCATTTTTCACGATCATGGTAGTCGTTATGTCAATAAAATATACGATGACCAATGGATGGAAGACGAAGGTTTCAGCGATAATTCAGTGGATGAAACAACACAAACACTAAGACAACACATTGATAAGGTGTATTCAGAAGCCGAAGAAGCAATTGATAGAATGCCTATTCTTGCTATGGGAAGTAGGGCTTAGGGCAAATTCAAATTCAAATTCAAAACTCAAAACAAATTCAAGCTGCACTTTGTAAGCGAACAGGTTATGTTTTAAAATTTGCTTTTCGTAATTTTGCAACATGTATTACAACAATATCTTAGAAACAATTGGCAATACGCCCTTGGTTCGCTTGAATCAAGTACCCCAAAAATATGGAGTCAAAGCTACCGTATTGGGAAAAGTGGAGTTTTTCAATCCGGGGAACTCCATCAAGGATCGCATGGCTCTCAAAATGGTGGAAGATGCCGAAGCTTCTGGCGCATTGAAGCCTGGCGGTACAATCATTGAAGGAACATCAGGCAATACAGGTATGGGCTTGGCGATTGCAGCGGCAGTGAAAGGATATAAATGTATTTTCACAACGACCGATAAGCAATCCAAAGAAAAAGCAGATATTCTCAAAGCAATGGGAGCGGAGGTGATTATCTGCCCAACCAATGTTGCACCAGAAGATCCTCAATCCTACTATTCTGTGGCGAAGCGACTGCATGAAGAAACTCCTAACTCTTTCTACGCCAATCAATACGACAATCTTTCCAACCGACAAGCACACTACGAAACTACGGGACCCGAGATTTGGAAACAAACCGAAGGGAAAATCACGCATTTGGTCGTAGGAGTGGGAACTGGAGGAACGATTTCGGGAACAGGTAAATACTTAAAAGAACAAAATCCCAATATCAAAATCATTGGCGTGGACACTTATGGTTCTACCTTGAAGGAGTATCACGAAACAGGTGAGATTGACGAAAGTGCCATTCATTCTTATATTACCGAAGGTATTGGCGAGGACATCATTCCCGAAAACATCGATTTTGGTATCATTGATGAGTTTGTCAAAGTAACCGACAAAGATGGTGCTGTTTTGGCGAGAGAGTTGGCTACAAGCGAAGGTTTGTTTTTGGGCTATTCATGTGG
>JBMYXW010000679.1:0-2593 GCA_049608825.1 Chitinophagales bacterium | reverse complement strand
AACGAGACAGGTCAATGGCTCAACGATGGAGGCTCACAACTGGGCAATGTGCGTTACAAACACGAAGAAGGTTTGGAGGATTTGGTCAAAGAAATCTGCAATAATTTGGACAACAATCGCATCCGTATTTTGTATGTGATTGGTGGAGATGGTTCGCAGACAGTAGCACATGCCATTGCTGAATGTAACAATAAAATAAGTGTGATTGGTGTTCCCAAAACAATGGACAATGATGTACTTTGGGCAAACCCTTCTTTTGGCTTCAATACCGCAGTAGGTCAAGCGAGTCGTATCATTGAAGACCTACATACAGAAGCCAAATCGACTCGTAGAATTGGTATCATACAGTTTTTTGGCGCAGAATCGGGCTTTGTCGCAGCTTTTGCATCCTTGGCAAATGGACAGGTTAATACGGCTTTAGTACCAGAAGCATTCACTCCTTTGGATGGAGAAATTCTACAAAAATACTGGGATGATTTGATAGAAGACCTTCGCTACAAAGTGACTTCTCGTTCGCCAGAAGACCATGCCTTGATTGTTGTTGCAGAAGGAGTTGCAAAAGTGCTGGAAATGAAAGGTTTTGAGATCGGAGGCGAAAAAGTGGATGCCAAAAAAGGAAATTTTATTGGTCTATTTCGACAAGAAATCAAAGATAAAATCAAAAATGCACGAGGTGAAAAGATGGAGGTTTTTGTCAATGAACCTCGCCACAATATTCGCTCAGTATCACCCGAAGCTTTTGACCAAATTCACTGTGAGCTATTGGGCGCAATGGCAGTAGATGCAGCTTTAGCAGGCTTTACCGATTGTATGCCTTCCAAATGGTTGGATCAGTATATATTAGTTCCTTTGGGTTTGGTGATAGGAAACCAAAAAGGAATTGATGTGAAAGGGCTTTTGTGGAGGACTTTGGTGAACAGTATTGCACAACCACATCCAGTTGGGGAATGACAAATAAGGTTCAAATTCAAAACGGGGCTTGTATTTTATGAGAACTTCAAAAGTCTTTTTCTACTACTTCACTTCAAAACTAATCCCCTTCACTTCCAAAAATTTATGATTTGATGTTTTTACCTTAATGTCGGTAATGCGGTACAAATCACCAACTTCTGCCTCCAAAAACAGACGACGAGTAGAAGTACTGAATACAATGCCGCCATTAATTTGAGCCTCAGGAGGAGCATCAGCGGGGTAGCGAGTGACTTTGCAGCGAATCAATTGGAAATTGACATCAATCTCCAAATCTTTGTAGCCAAATTCGAGGTTTTTGATGTCCTTCATTTTTGCTACTGGGATTTCACCACCTGTTTTTCCGTCAATCATAGCGATAGGAGCGGGGAGTTCTTCGGCTTGATAAATGGTGGTTTCCATCAATTCGGGCTTGCCACTGCTCTTATCATAAATTTCGACTTTCACTTCCCCTGCTTTGGTTACTTTCATCACATATTCGCCATTGTTGCCCGTGATTCTCACATTTTCACCCTTGAATTGCAGGTTTTTGGTGTCGATATTTGGGTCTTCAATATTGAAGGGATAATCAACACCGACATACAAAATAGCATCAGACTTTTCAATCTTAGCATCTTTTGAAGTTGCTTTATTATCAGTAGGAATGTTTTTAGTATTGGTAATTCCATTTTCACTCACCAAAAAATCCTTTGTTCCAACGATTTGTGGACGACCTCCTACTTTGGCTCTCACCGTTAATGTGACACGGTTTCCAGAACTTACCCTCAAATTGAATCTCCCCTTACTGGGGTCAATTGGTGTAATGGTGTTGCCTTCTCCACTTATCTGAAGGCGAATCGTGCGAGAGTCAACTTCTGCAATCGCTACCTCTATTGGGTTGTCTTCCCCTACTTTCAAAACACCTTCTTTTCCCTCTAAGTTGGTGACTATCCACAGCAAATCATCCATGGGGTTATCTACTGGAGAGGCATTGGTACTTGGTGGAGGTTTGGGGAGTACTTTGAAATTATGTTCACTCACCACACCATATTTTCCATTTATTTTGGCAAACAAATTGACTTTTGCTGTACCTTTCCTTTGTGGCTTGATATTGTACAGACCTCGTTCTTTATCAATCGTTTCGATGTCAATAGACGAACCTTCTGCGATGGGAGTTACATTGACCAATTCTATTCCATTGGCTTGTATGCGGATGGGATTTTCGCCAATGTAGAGGTGTTCCATACCGCCCTTGGTAAGAATCTGAAAAGTAGGTTCTTTGCTGGTCGTAGCTTCTTGGTCATCTTTATTGAGTTCCTCTTGTATGGTTTCTGTATCAATAGAAGGAATTTCCTCTACAGGTTGTTCTACTGTTTCTTCCTCTTCAAAGTTGGGCAGTATTCCTAAATCTTCCAAATCCTTGTTGATTTGTTCTCGATTGAAGTAGTACAACAATCCAAATATTAAAAGAATGAAAAAAATGATATTGCCCTTTTTAAGTTTTGCACTTCGTGCCATGTTGTTTTGTTTGTTTGATTATTTGTCGAGGAATGTGCTGCAAAGGTTACGTTGGAAAATTCAAGTTCAAATTACAAGCCCAAATTCAAATGAATATTTGAAAAACTTGTGAAAATGAAAATAAAAA
>JBMYXW010000678.1:0-2594 GCA_049608825.1 Chitinophagales bacterium | reverse complement strand
TAAAAAACTACACCCCACAAAACCACTTTCTTGAAATATTTGACCGAATAAATTGTCAAAGCCACAATCAAAAAGCTAATCACAGGACTGATAAGAAATATAAAAGGAAGCGTTTGTTTTAAGTGCATTTCAAGCGGATAGGGATACAATGCGCTCAATCGAATTGGCACAAATAGTTTTGCCAAATAAGTATTGAAGCCATAACAAGCAAAAAAGAAACGATTGCTCAATGTACCAATATCGGTAAACGCATTGGCTTGGTCTTGTGCCTGAATCGTCAATAAACCTACTACAATGGAAATTATTAAAAAGACGATTTTGTTGACCAGCATTTTAGGTCGCCAATGTTTGTACAGATACATGTCTATCAGTATCAAGACAATCGGAAATACCACAGCAGCAGGTTTGGAAAAAACAGATAGCACGAAAAAAATCAAAGTTGCAAAATAATATCCCGATTTTTTGGAAAATAAATATTGGAGATAGGTAATCAGCCCAGCCAAAAAGAACAACACATACAGCACATCTTTGCGCTCAGAAATCCAGGCTACCGATTCAACGTGCATTGGATGAAGCCCAAACAATATGGCTACAATAAAAGCAACAATAGGCTTGCCTCTTGTAAACAGAAAAATAAACAAAAACAGCAATACTACATTTATTACATGTAGTAAAATATTGATGGTGTGAAAAGCAAAAGCACTGCGCCCAAAAATTGTATGATCTAAAGCTAAAGAAAGAACCGTAATCGGATGATAATTTCCTCCGACAGGCTCAACAAAGATGCCCTTCAATTTTTCGACAGACCAATCCCCTAAAACCAGTGAATTTTGGGTGACATAAATTGGGTCATCCCAATTCAAAAACTCATTGTCCAAAGCAGGAATATAGGTAATAAACGTAGCAATTGCCGCTACCAAAATCCAAGGGTAATACCTCTTGACACTTCCCATTCCACTTTTTTTAACTCTATGTTTTGTAGAAACCTTTTTTTTCAAATTGCTATTCATATATTGCCATCCTTTATGCGACGACAATATAATATTTTTTTAAATAATGAAACCCATGCCTCCCTTCAATTCCTTTTCCATATTTTGTCTCCTATTCATTTGTCTTTTGTTCTGTTCGCCTTCTGCAATGTGGGCGCAAGACAATATAGCCATTGAAGATTCAAGCTCTGTCAAAAAGCGCAAAACACAACTTTTGGTACTGCCCGTTATCAGTTCCTCGCCCGAAACAGGCTTTGTTTTTGGCGGATTGGGCGGCTACTATTTCGATTTGGCACAGGGAGATACAACGGCAAGAATGTCTCAAATCCAATTGATTATCGCCTATTCCACCAACGGGCAAATCAATTTTCGCCCAGGCTGGGAATTGGTCACCAAAAACGAAGACTACATTTTTAGAGGTAAAATCTCCATTGCCCAATTTCCCGACAAAAACTATGGTATTGGCAATGAAGCAGATGTCCTGTTGGTGGATTTTGAAGATGGTGCAAGTGAAAGGCTTAACCACCTCCGTTATTCTGTGGATAGATACAGTCTTCGCAGTTCTTTCCTCAAAAAAATTGCCCCACACTTTTATGCTGGACTTCAATTGGAATTTGAAAATGTTTATAATTATAAAATTTTAGCCGATTCCATTCAATATATTTCGGGGCAGTCAGAAATTGACAATTTGCCAATTGAAGGATTTCGTTCGGGAGCAGGTCTGAATATCAGTTACGATACTCGAAAAAACACACTCAATCCTTTGGATGGCAGTTTTGTAGAGTTCAAAACAGTGCTTTTCGGCAAATGGCTGGGCGGTGATTTTCGCTACAATTCCATCAGCCTCGATGCCCGAAAATACTTCAATACAGTCGGTCAACATACCCTCGCCCTTCAACTCCTCGTCAATCACAACTCTCCACAAAACGGTACTTTGATTCCGCTTCGAGGCTTGTCACAATTGGGCGGAACGGATTTGATTCGAGGCTATCGTGAGGGTACTTATCAAGACAACAGCATGACCGTTGCCCAAATCGAGTACCGTATGCCTGTATGGAAATTCATTGGTTTAGTGGGTTTTGCAGGAATCGGACAGGTCTATGAACAAACGAAAGATTGGCAATTCGACCGCTTTAGGACAGGTGTTGGTGGTGGTATCCGCTTTATGATTTCCAAACAACAACGCATCAATTTTCGCATTGACTATGCACTTGGTTTGGACCCAAGTTCGGGAATTGGGGGTAAGGCACAGAGCGGGTTTTATTTGTTTGTAGGAGAGGCTTTTTAAAATGCAAAGCTCAAATACAAACTCAATTAATCAAACCGCTAAATGACAATTCTCTTATTATTCTATTGACAAATCAAACCTCAAAAATCTCTACTCGTAAATCCTAAATCTAACGAGTGGATGTATGAGGTTTGATTTTGAGTGTTTTTGCCCATTCAACATTTATTCATTCAAAATTGTTACTATTCAGTATAGTATTTTTTTCAAAAAAAAATAGTCAAGTATAGTTATCAATAGAACAATTATTTTTATTTTATGCCATGCTTCCAAAAAGACTGCAAAATATTATTGTTCTCTTATCTACTTCAATTCAAAAT
>JBMYXW010000677.1:0-2595 GCA_049608825.1 Chitinophagales bacterium | reverse complement strand
ACTTATATTGAGAAATCACATCAAATTGGAAATGCTGTCCCCTCTTTGTTTATGTATCATCTGGCTCCAAAGATTCTTGAATGTCTTGAAGCCGAATATGCAGCATCTCAATTACTTCATCAAGCGGAAGTCTAATTATCTTTGCTTCAAAGATATGGGCATTTTCATACAACTTGAATCGCTCAAAGAATTGTTTTTGATTGGGATACCAACGATAAAGACAAAAATTATCCTCTTTTCTAAATCCCTGCAAGCCTGTTTTATTGGGATTAATAGTAATCTCTATCCACCCATTCTGGTCTATCCTCCACCACTGCCACCAAAGACTGCAAATCAAATCGGTCGTCTTCACCCGCCAAACAAATTCCTGCGCTCATGACAGTCAGATTCTCCTTTCGGATAGCAGAATGGTGTTTCTCCCCATTTGAAGTTGTCCAATTGACCACCCAATATTCGCCTTTATCTTCAAAATCCTCCAAAGAACCACCACCTGTTTTCAAAGCCGTTTTCAAACGACCTTCATCACTTGTGTTGTGAAATTCTTTTAGGAACAAAATTCGACGGTCGACAGCTATATCATAAGTCGTTTTGGTTTCGGGAGTCAAACCTTTGATGTTCAAATCACCCACCAATTTTTCTTCCTTCAATGCTGTTCGCAAATCTTCTGCCAAAAACGGGTCGCCTTTTCGGTCGAGTTTGTCGAACCAAAAAGCTGCACCATCAAACCGAGCCACAATTTGTTCAAAGTCCTTTCCTTCTGTTACCAAACGCACCAAAACAGGCTCTACTTTGCCCAGTCTTTGACGGGCATCCGATTCATTAATGGGATATGCCAACCAAGTTGTTTCAGAAAGTTTGTAAATCAGTCTGAACCGAAAAGCTTTGAGGAGTTTCAAGTATTGGTCAACCTTATGAAGGCTGGCTTCTTTGACCAATTTCGCTTTCTTTTCACTCACGGGCTTGAACAAGCCCCACCCTTCAAATCGTTCGTTTTCAAAGTCAAAAGCATATACTATACCCGACATTCGAGTACAGACTTTACCGTTTTTGGTAGCAGGAGCGATGAATTTACGCTTGCGAAACTGTTGTTCCTCTTGCGCCATTTTTTGAAGTAGTTTTTTTAGGTTCATCTGTTTATTATTTGTGAGATTATCAATGAAATTTAAGAAGAATAAGTTCCCCTGACTTTGAAGAAGTCATTAGGATTTTTGGTTCTTTGAAAATTTAGTTGGGTGATACCGAGGAATGTAAATTCCTCTTTCTCGTTAAGTATATCCATTGTAAAAGTTAAACAAATATTGGTCTTTATAATCAATTTCATTTTCTCCAAACAAATTAAATCTCCCTATTAGCTATCTTTGCCTTCTTATTTTGTACCAAACAACTATTGATGATTTCCCCTACCGAAGAAGATTACCTAAAAGCCATTTATCATATCCACGAAAATATGGAGGGTACACATGTCAAAACAAGTGCAATTTCTCATGCCATGAACACCTCTGCTGCCTCTGTCACCGACATGATGAAACGTCTGAACGAAAAACAGTTGGTCATCCATGAAAAATACAAAGGAGTACAACTGACCAAATCAGGAGAGGTGATTGTAAAAAAATTGATTCGCAAACATCGTTTATGGGAAGTTTTTTTGGTCGAAAAACTCAACTTTACATGGGATGAGATACATGAAATAGCGGAACAACTCGAACACATCAATTCTCCTACTCTCACCAATCGCTTGGATGCCTTTTTAGAACACCCAAAATTTGACCCTCATGGCGACCCTATTCCCGACGAATATGGCAACATGCACGAACGCAAACAATTCCTCCTTTCTGAACTCCAAAAAGGAAAAAAAGTGGTCATTGTAGGTGTCGTTCAACACGAACCCCGTTTTTTGCGCCACCTTGCAGAACAACAATTGGTATTAGGCACAAATTTGGAACTGGTCAAATATTATGACTTTGATGGTTCTATGACTTTGCAAACGGGCGATAATCGAACGTTAACAATTTCTAATAAAGTGAGCCAGAATTTGTACGTAAAAGGGATTTAAACAAACTCAAATTCAAACTCAATAAGCACTTTGTAAGCGAATAGATTATGTTTTAAGATTGTCTTAGTTTTGTGCTGGTATTCATAAGGGTACTGATGTGTTCTAATACCTTCTTTTCTTTGTGTTTAAAAACCTATATTTGCATAGTTGTAGGCAAGATTCTATCCTTGAAGTAATCAGGCAGAAATAGTTTAGTTTATTCTAAGAATGATTATTAGTTCATTCCAAATTGTACAGGTACAAAATAAAAGAGTTTGAAAAAAACAGCAACATGGTTAGCCCTCCTCATTGGACTAATAGTCGGTGCGGTATTGTTGAATTTCACCAATTTGATGGAAAATATAAACCGCTTTATCCATTCCCAAAAAACAAAAAAAGAGGAGAGTTCTGATATCAATGGAATGGCTTTTCTTCAATGGGAAGCAAAGCGAAAATTTGACATTGAAACAGACAGTTTTTTTGTTTACCATCACGAAATCCAAAAAAATGAATTTTTGAGCGACATTCTTTTAGGCTGTAATGTACCTTATCCCATTATCGAC
>JBMYXW010000676.1:0-2598 GCA_049608825.1 Chitinophagales bacterium | reverse complement strand
ATAATTACGCTACCCTATACTCACTATTTGCCTGCAATAAATCTCGCAACATTTTTCGGGCTTTGATAAGTTGTGATTTGGAAGTATTGATGCTGATGTTGAGCATTTCTGCAATTTCTCGGTGTTTGTAGCCTTCAATAACATACAAATTGAAAATAGTACGATAGCCATCTGGCAGTTCATCCAGCAACTTCAATATGTCTGCTTCTTGCAAATCTTCCTGTGCTTTGGCGGCTGTTGGTACTTCTACTTCTCGGTCACTCAATTCGACGTAGAGGGTACTCACTCGCTTTTTTTTTCGCAAAAACATCAAGGCTTCGTTTACCACTATTCGGCGTATCCATCCTTCAAAACTTCCTTTGTTCTGAAATGTGTGGATATTGGCAAATATCTTGTAGAAGGCGTTCAATAAGGTATCTTCTACATCGACTTCGTTGTGGACATACCTCCGACACACCCCAAACATTTTGGCGGCATAGCGTTCGTACAATACTCGCTGTGCTTTTCGGTTGCCTTTTTTACAGGCTGTTATGAGTTGTTTTTCGGTCAAAGGACGGTGATAAAATGGTTAAATTGTTGGAATGGCTCTACTATTTCATGGCTATATTGTTTTTGTATTGCCGTTCTATTTGTATAGATGTTGAGGAGGGAGGTTTTGGTGTCTGGGGGAGAAAAAAAGAGATTTTGGCTTTAATACTTTCGCCCAGCTCTTTTGGGGTTGTTCAAATCTATCCAAAATACGTGGACATCTTCGCTGTTTTCTATTTTACCATTCTTGTTTTCATCCATTTTTGCGAAGACATACATGATATCATTTGCAGGGTCGTATTCCGAACTCATCACAGAATAGTTTTTGGGGATTAGAGGGGCTTTGTTTCCAGCGTTTATATCAAAAAAATAAAATCTTCTTAAATCATTGACATTGATAAATCCATCTTTGTTGGTGTCTTCATCATAAGCGGAAACCATGTAGTGATTTCGCAAGACTGGTAGGTTGTTTAAAGTGTCTTTGGAGAATGTGGGGTAATACAGGGTTTTTATCAATACGGGCTTTTCAAAAAACTTTTTGGCAGTTTGGGTTTTTAGGTTGTAATGGGAGACATTGACGAAGTTGTAGCCATAGACCGCTTCAAATCCTGGCATAATATTGTTGTTCCATTGATTGCTTTTACTCTCTCCGATTTCTCTATAACTTGTGTGATAACCATTGGATCCTACAAATGGTACTTTGGTTTTCTTGTCGTAATTGACCTTGAAGATAGGAGTCAATCTATGCTCTGGGATTCCTGTTAATAATACATTTCTAGGTCTTGTTTCAAACAGTAAAACATCTTCTCTTAAACCATTGATTTTTTCTTCCTCTTCGTCCTCTTCTATTGTAGAATTAGAGTTGCTTACTGAGAATCCTTTTTTTTCAAGTTTGTTGTCTGAACAACCGTAAATGAATATAAGAGAGGATAGAAGAAGAATGCAGATTAATTTGTTCATTTGAATTATTTGCTTGGTATGAAGAATTGAAGGTCATATAGAAACAAAACTATTTCTCTGTTAGTTCCTTTAAATAAAAAAAAAAAATTATATTTCAAAATCACTTACATTGATAACCTGTGTTCCAACTAAATAATCTCCCAATCTAGAACCTTTCTGAAGATGTACAACCACAAAATTGACTACTAAATAACCTACAAAAGCAACTATATAATAGACTTTAGCCAAATCCATATAATAAATCGTGAAATACAAAAATCCTACAATGAATACGTCAATAGCTCGTCGAACAAGTATTTTCCACAACTTTGCTTTTGCATTGGTTTTCACATCTACTATCATTAATTGAGTAGAAGCTTTTCCCAATGTCTTGTCATTCCAACTTTCCATAATGGTCCAAAAAAATCCTCCTACTAAAAATCCAATTCCTAGTGATAAATAAAAATCATTTTCTATAAAAAAGCATACCAATAGAATCGTAATGAAGGTGCTGAACAAGGACAAAGCACCATCCATTGAGGCTGCTTCTACTCGGTTTTCAGCATCGGCTATGGGATAGATATTGGTGCTTTGAGAAGGTTTTGTTTGGTAGTTTTCTGCCTTAAAATCGCTGTAATTGACCATTTGTGTGTCTAACAAATAATCTACTATTGTACGACCACTTTTAGACCACATCCATCTTACAATATTCCAACCAAATGTAAGCGTTACAATAACCATCCATTCGTTATTCAGATAGGCATAATAATAACAAATAAATAAAATAGTAAGATGCAAATTACGCCGAAGTATTTTCTTCCATCTCTTTGTGAGTGTATTTGTTTTCACATCAATAAGAAAAACCCCTTCAACTTCCTCGCTGTGAGTCGCCTTAGCTAGTTCTTCAAAATATACAACTTGATTCCCTGTGCGGAAAATAACAAAAACACCCCAAGCTATTCCCAACCATACTTTAGGAAGGGAGACTGTTGTGGCGCTTGATATTATTATCGCAAATACTGAAAGAATACCTGTCAAAACAAGTGTATAAACTACATTTTCTACCATTACCCTCAAACGCAATCCACCATCGGCTTTGGGATAGGTATAGATATATTCACTTTTCTGTTG
>JBMYXW010000675.1:0-2602 GCA_049608825.1 Chitinophagales bacterium | reverse complement strand
TTCAAGCTTTGCTGCAAACCTATCAACAGCTTCAACATTTTGCTACCAAAAATAACCGCAAATTTTTGGGATTTGGCGTGTCCCTAAATATGCTTTTTGTAATACTTTTTGAGTTTTTCCAAAAAATCATCTGTATTGAGAATTTCTCCTTGGTGGTTGGCAAAAATATAGCGCACATTTCGTTTGTAGGCATTGAAGTAGGCTCGATGTTTTCTTTGGTTCGCTTTTTTTGCTTTTTGGAGGTAAGATTGATTCCCTTGATATGATTTGGGTTTGATTTGAATAGCCCCTAAGAGCTTGTCGTCCAGAAAGAGTTCATAGTCAATAGCATATTGATAATCCCTCTCTCCATCGCTTACTCTAAAGTCTATCTTTGGGAAATGTCTTTGAAGGGTTTGAATCGTTGCCCGTTCTCTCACAACAATACCATTCCACGTTTCACAAATCACCCGAAAACGCACACATTCAAAAGCTTCTGATAAGGTCAATTCTACATTGCAGTATTTTTGTAGGGATTTTGCTTTCTCTTCAAAATCAGTCTTTGTTCTGCCAAATTGGGTGTTGATTTGTCGGTATTTGAAGGGAATTTGTTGAATGCTTTTAGGGTTCTCTCTCTTCAAAAGACCATTGTTGAGTATCTTTTGAAGAGAGGAATTCAATTGAAGGAGAGTCACTTGACGTTTTTCACCCGATTTATAATAATAGCTTTCCCAAGCTTCTTTGGTCGCAAAAGGCTGTTTTTCAATCAAAGTAGAAACATAACCCACGCTCCACGGATCGTTGAGATGCAAGTAATTCCAAACAGCATTGGTGGCTCGAAATTTAGAAGGGTTTATTTTTAGTTGGAAAAGCATTTTTCTTTGCGTTTATGTAGAAAGCTCTTTGTTAATACCGAATCACCTTCCGAATTAACCCACCAAATTTCACCACATACAAACCTGCTTCAACATCGGCTTCCCAATCGAACCGAATAACCGAATCTTGATTTTGAGATTGACCCAAAAAATCACGCTCTAAAACCAATCTCCCCATACTATCAAAAATTTGCAATGGAGTAGTTGTTGAAGAATCAGTATTAAAGGTTTCCATCAAAATAGTTGTTTGGCCATCAAAAGGATTGGGAAAAATTTGTAAACTGGTAGGAGACTCCAAAGTTGGGTTTTCTATGTCCGTCGGTTCAGAATCTATTACCCGAAAAGCATCAATTGCCGCCTCAATCACCACATCAGATGTTGAAGCCTTGGCTGTAATAACCAAATCCATGTTGTTCGTTAGGGGAAGATAATCCAATACATTGAAGGACACTTCTTGCCAAGCATTTTGTATTTCATAATTCGTAAAAATCGTTTGAAGTTCCACCGTGTCTATTCCATTCATCAATTCAAACTTTACAAAATCAGTATTGTTGTCAGTAGGTTCACTGCTGCAAAACCATTGCTGAAACGAAAGAACAGGATAAGTATAATCCGTCAAGTCGAGATTTGGTGAGGTCAAAACCGTTGTGCCACCTTCCACATCATTGTCTTCCAACTCTCCTCCACTACTTCCTGTCACAAAACAATAGTTGCCAAAATCACCCTCTGCGTCCGTATCGGGATTGCAGGCTCGACCATCCTCCAAAAAAGTCCCCTTTGGTATGTCTCGTTTCCAAACTCCTGTCATGTCTCCTATCATATTAACTGCCCAGCCAAAATTCAACCAAAAATCATCATGATAACTCTTTTGAAGTTCCAAACGCAACAATTGACCAGACGCTTCAATACTCATTTCTTCTACTATTGTCACCCAACCCCACTTATAGGCCAAAACATTATAAGTATCTGCGTAAAAAGGGCTTACCTCCATCCTACCCTGCTCATCGCTGAGTTGATTGTACGAAATTTCGGGAATAATCAATTCAATTTGCATCCCTTCAATCGCTTCCCCTGTCGCTTGGTCGACTACTTCTACGGTCAAATCAAAGCTCGCTCTTGCCTGCAATTGCACATCCAATGAAGTAATTTTTGCTGTTTCCAAAGATACATTTTCCATTGTCAAAGACTCATAACCATACTTATAAAAATGAACAGAATACAAACCTTCTTGTGCTACTCCCGTTTTGTAATGCCCTCCAAAATCGCTCTGCTCTACTCCTTCTTTTCCTTCAATCGTGATTTCGACCCCTTCAATCTTCTCTCCCGTTGAAGTCTCGGTTATATTCCCTTCAATATAAGCCGCTCTTTCGTATTTAGGTCGCAACACAAACAAACCTTGCTCACGGTCAGTCGCCAAAATATTGCCCGATGGCAAAAAAGGATATGCACCCCAACAACCTCTCGAACCTGCTCCACTGTGCAGAGAAGTATCAAAAAATTCTGTTTCTACAAGGGCATCAGGTTCGTGTGCATCTACCACCACTACCCCATCATTGTAGTACGAAATCACCAAAAAATCATTGTGAACGTGTACATTGTGTGGCATCGTATTTTCGCCAGGCGATGATTGATACCTGTCTAATTCTCGAATATCACTCCAATCTGACACATCGTAAGAAACCACAAAAGCACCGTTTTTTTCGTCCGTCGTAAAAACCACTTTGCTATCGTCCGAAAACCAAGCATTG
>JBMYXW010000674.1:0-2603 GCA_049608825.1 Chitinophagales bacterium | reverse complement strand
ATTGTTTTGCAGTTTTGGGATTTCGATCCACCAAAGCATAAAGCGCATTGAGAGAATTGAATAAAAAATGAGGGTTGACTTGGCTTTTTAAGGTTTGGTATTGAGACATTAAATTCTCTTTGGCCTGTCGTTCTGTTTCTAATTGTAATTCCTCTTTCTCTACAGATAGTATCTTATTTTGCATTCTCAGTTCATAGGATTCTAGAGCTTTATCTATGATTAGTTTTAGTTCATCGTGTTTCCAAGGTTTTGTGATATAATAATACACCTGCCCTTTATTGATTGCATCAATGATTGCTTGTACATCACTATACCCTGTCAATACCATGCGAATAGCATCGGGAAATTCGGGCAACACTTTTTCAAACAATTGAACCCCAGTCATTTTTGGCATTCTTTGATCACTTATAATTAAGTCTATTTTATTTTTGCGTAAAATATCAATAGCATTCTCTCCACTTTGAGCAGAGTAGATATTATAGTGTTTTCGAAAAGTAGCCCTGAACGAAACCAAGTTTTGCCTTTCATCATCTACATACAGAATATTGTAATTTTTACTAGGGGTGTCTATTATCATTGCCTCTGTCTCTTTCGGTGAGTTAAGAATTTAATTATTTCGGTGGTCAGTCATTAATCCTTCCATTAGCCATTTCGCTACTGCTTGTCTGTTTATTTCCAAGACAATACGTTTTTGGTCAGAACTGTTTTTTATATTGCCGAGTTCAATGTAGGTAGAAGGAACCTCTGTTTCTCTAAGCATGTGTAAATCACGAGTAGTAACAGTTCCATAATATCCCCGTGATTTTTGATACGTATCATATTTCTCCTTTATTGTGTTTTGCAGTGTTTTTGCCATAGATTTACCAAACTCATCATTTTCAGGGTGATAAAAGAACATATCTGTTCTTTCAGTCTTATTTCTTGAATCTACATGAATCATAATCAATCGTTGGTAAACAACCCCTCGTTTTTTATTTTTTTCATACAATTCATTCACCGCACTCGAACGCTGGGTTAGACGTTCTTTTTGATTTGCTGGAATCGCCAAATTGCCCCAACAATACTCATCCTTATCAGAACCTAAGTATTTATTAGAGCGAATCCCATCATTGGGGTCACGAACAATGATATAGACCGTAGCACCATGTGAAATCAATTGACGTGCCAAACGCAATGCTACATCATAAGCATATTCATCTTCACAAAGCATATATTTTCCTTGCCAACCAACTGCGCCAGGGTCAGGTCCTCCATGTCCGCCCACAATATAATAAATTGCTCCTTTAAGTTCTGTACTTTCAAGGGGTATATATTGATATTTTTTTCCAAAAATAGGGAAAATCCGATTACCTGGGCTGGGAGAAACAATTTTATCTTTGGGAAGAATATTGTTTGAGTTGTTTGTACTACTCAAAGATGTACTACAATCCAATTCATGGTTGGCAACCCACAATATCTTACTACTCGCATAATCGGTTAACCTCAATTTTACCTTCAACATTTCTCCATTGTATTCTTGAATTCTCTTAGCTTTGCTCCAATTATCAATATCGATAGTAGAACGGATGCTTTTACCATCGTATTTAAATACTCGAATAGGCAAAAAATAGACCTTATTGGCATATAAATATTGAGTATTGGAGAGTTCATTGATTTCGTAAAACTTCGTAATATTGCAAGCATGTTTATCTAGTTGATAAAGAGATAACAGCGAAACAACATCGTCTCCTGGACGAGCGACTACCTGCAAATACTCAACTTTTTGAGCATAAATATTCCAGCTGTATAGGAATATAAAAAACAAACTGACTATCAATCGAATCATTATACTAGTTACTTTTTTATGGCATCCAAATTTACAACATTATTTTAAAAACCCCTTTGCAATTACACAAATATAGATTATGGATATGAATGAATGGTGGAAAGAATATTTTTTGGATGCTTGGCCCAAAATACAACATTACATCAAAGGACAAGAAGATACAGAATTAGAAACCAACTATATTGAGGCATTATTTGAAGTAAAAGGCTACAAACACATACTTGATGTACCTTGTGGAACAGGACGTATAGCATTGGAACTTGCCGAAAGAGGATATAGTACTTGTGGCATAGATTTTAACAAAAAAAACATTGAAGTAGCTCAAAAAAGAAGTTTGGAAAAAGAACTGAGCCAACAAACTGAATGGATTTGTGGAGACATGCGTACCATTCCCTTCAAAAATACCTTCGATGCTGCAGTCTGCATTTTCGGGAGTTTTGGTTATTTTGATGATATAGGAAATCGGAAATATGCCCAAGCCATTTACGATTCATTGAAGGAGGGAGGAAGTTTTATTATCGAAACCCATACCTTAGAAACCATGCTGCCGATTTTCCGACTTATCTCTGGCCTGTTGTCCGGCCTTTCGTGGTTTCAATGACACCCTAGGGTTATCCACAGCCCCCCTCAACGATTCCTTGCGCATCAAACGGGGGTTCGGAGTCGCCTTGGCGTGGTTTCGGAGTCGCCGGGACGTGGTTTCAGAGTCACCCCCTTGCGAAAAGCCCGGGAAAATCAGCGCTCTGGCCGGTGATTTTCGCGCTTAACACTGATATAA
>JBMYXW010000673.1:0-2603 GCA_049608825.1 Chitinophagales bacterium | reverse complement strand
GCAAACCAAAGGTCAGTACAAAGAAAGCCCCCAACAGAAATCCATCGGGTAAACCTTTCTTTTTGTGGAACAAATACATCAAAAAAGCAAAAACACCTGTAAGCATTATAGCTTCGTATAATTGAGAAGGGTGTCGAGGATATTCATCTACTCTGGAAAAGATAAAAGCCCACGAAACATCGGTTACTTTTCCATAGAGTTCAGAGTTGAACAGATTTCCTATCCGAATCAAAGCCCCCAATAAGGGAGTCACAATTGCAGTTCGATCCAAGACCTTTATAAACGACACTTCTTTGCGAGAACGGGAATACAAATAAATAGCTATCAATACGCCAATCACTCCGCCATGACTCGCCAAACCTCCATGCCAAATCTTCAAAATCTCGACTGGATCTCGCATGTAAAAGTCGAAATTGTAAAAAAATACGTCTCCCAATCGTGCGCCAATGACTCCACCAAAAAACGCATACTGCACCAAATCAATCACCGTTTCTTGGTCAAAACCACTTTTGCGGTACAAATAACGGAGCAATACATAGCCAATGATAATCGAAGTTGCCCACATTGAACTGTACCACAATAATTTGAAGTTCCCGATTTGAAGGATTGCGGGGTCAGCATTCCAAGTAATGTAAGAGAGTAGATGGGGCATTTTTTAGTGTGTTTAGGTTGGTTTTGTGTTTTAAATATTTAGTCAGTAAACACTGAAGTCTTGCGTTTTTTCTTGAAGAATCGGGATGTTCCATGGACAAAACTTTATCGAAATGTCTGCATCAGCTTAGGATTTATGATTACATGATTTGTGGTTTTAGAGTCTTGATTTTTTAAACATCACAACTTGTTCCGAGGTCTCGGGAAATCACAAACCATGTAATCGTAATTCACAAATCTATCAGTGATGAGCCTTCCATATTTTATGGTACTGGCTACACCAGGTTAGGAATGTTTCAAAAATAAGTTTGCAATTTCACAGCCATAAACGATTGATTGCAAAGTATATTTTTCATTTGCTTCTTAGTGTTTTTCCTACTTTCCACCTCCAACCACACTACAAATCGGACATTCCTCCTCTTTGTGTCCTCTTGCAGGGCAATATTCTCGACCGAAAAAAATGATTTGTAAATGTAATTTATTCCACGATTCTTTTGGAAAAATTCGCTTTAAATCTCGCTCGGTTTGCACCACATTTTTTCCACTCGTCAAGCCCCAACGAGTTGCCAAGCGGTGAATGTGCGTATCGACAGGAAAAGCAGGATGACCAAAAGCCTGTGCCATAACGACCGAGGCTGTCTTATGCCCCACTCCTGGCAATGCCTCCAAATCTTTGTAATTTTGAGGCACTTTGCCATCGTGTTTGTCCAACAATATTTGAGACAAGCCATGTATTGCCTTCGACTTGCGAGGCGACAAACCACAGGGGCGAATAATCGCTTTGATGTCTTCAACTTCACATTTGACCATATCTTGTGGCGTATTTGCCATTTCAAATAAAGCTGGCGTGACGGTATTTACCCTTTTATCGGTGCATTGAGCCGACAATAAGACTGCAATCAGCAGCGTGTAGGGGTCTTCGTGTTGAAGCGGCACATCAACGGTGGGGTAAAGTTCTTCTAAGGTGTTTTGAATAAATTCTACATCCTTTTTTTTAACAGTAGCCAAATGTGTATTTTTTTTTAATTGTTAAAAACTATTTGTATTGGTTCACAATGTACTGCAAGATTCCGAGAATTTTGGGGAGTTCAACGAGATAGTAACGTTTGAAGTCGATATAAATAGTATCTCCTTCTAATTTCATAAAAATCCATTCAAAAGCATTGGTCACTGCTCCATAAATAGTTTCGTATGGCTCATTCGCTTTTTTGTTGAAAAGGCGTGCTGCATACATTTCAGAAGCACATTGGGCATACCCCTCTTCGGCTGACCTGTTTTTGGATTCCAATAAACAGAAAATAGGACTTTGAGGCTCGACAATTCTTGCTTTGGCTGAAATCAAAAAATCAGGTGCACCTGATAATTCATTTTCACCTGGTATATTGAAAGTATATCCAGAGAATATGGTTATATTTTTATAGTTGTTGCGCTTCAATTCTCGCATAATCGGTGCGATGATGCTTTCGGATTTTGCCTTTTCACTCAGCAAAGGAGCTTCTTCCGCTTCCTGAAGGTCTTGTTGTAGCCGCTCACTTGGGACAACAGGTATGATTTCAATGCCTTTAAAAAGCCTGATTTCCTGTTGATTAATTTTGTATTTTTCCTTTAATCTGGAGAAAGTAAATTTGGAATAGGACATATCATCTGTTTTGAGTTAATGTTAGGTTAGCATGAAAATGAATTTAAGATAAAAACAAGCTACAATATGAAAAGTTGATTCATCATCCTATATTTCGCAGTTCTAAACATAAAATTTTGATAAACAAAAATGTAAGCTTTGGTACTTCAATACTGAAAGTATCTAACTAATTGTTTATCTGCGACATCTGAAATATCTGCAAAATCTGTGATCAATCATATCTCGCCAACTCTGCTCTTGGTGTTGAAAGTTTAAAAAAGAATCCTGCAATAACTCCAAATGCAAAACCGCCAATATGCGCCCACCAAGCTAC
>JBMYXW010000672.1:0-2608 GCA_049608825.1 Chitinophagales bacterium | reverse complement strand
GGTGTATAACAGGTTCGACTCAACTCATAATTTCCTCGATTTCCAGCATAACCACTCAAATAGAGGTAATAATCAATACCAAGTTCAGATGAAAAGCTAAGTTCAGAAGTCCAACCATTGAAATGGGTTCCCCCCCCATCTTCATTACCTTCTATACAAGTCAAGTTATTGCAATCTCCCGAATAAAGTTGCAGGTTGGTGTCATAATCTGTACCTGCATGATCAGTAGATAAATATACGTCTTCTCCTGTTCCTTCAAAGGTAAACCAAACACCACTAAAAGGAAAATCTACATCATCGCCACAAGTAGCAGGGAGGTCGATACTACTGCTCTTATTCGTAGAACCGATTAAAGTAGCATCACATCCAAGTGTTAAGGCATCTTCACAGATATCACCACAAACATTACAAAAAGTGCCTCCACAATCAACGCCTTCTTCATCTCCATCCTGTATGCCATTGGAGCAAGAAATGCAGCCCATTCTTAGCTCGAAGTCTGCCTCGAATCCAAAAACTTGATACAAATAGAGGTAATAAGTCGTTCCAAGTTGCGTAACCAATTCCAATTGTCTAAATCCATTTGTCACACAAGTTAGTTCGTCCCCATCTTCCACCAATACTTCTAAAGAGAAAGAACCGTTTGTCGCTGCAAAATCTACTGATAAAATAAGGGCTTCGCCTGTTCCTTCAAAACTAAACCAAGTGCCATTATTGTAAACATCAAAAAACGAATCTCCACAGAAAGCAGGAAGGTTGCTATTGGAATTGCTATTGGAAGAACCTATTACAATATCTCCACAGGCAAGCTCTAAAACATCTTCCCGACAAGGAAAACAAAAGGTGCCTCCACAGTCTATTCCTGTTTCATCAGCATTTTGGATGTTATCGGTACAAGTTTCACAACTCCCATCGTCTAATCCGCTGATTGGATTATAATTATGAGCAAAAGAATCAGTACAACCCGAGCAAGGAAGACAATCACTGCCTCCACAATCTATATCTACCTCTTCTCCATTTTGAATACCATCACTACAACGCACACAGGGAAGACAACTTCCGCCACAATCCACATCCGTTTCACCACTATCTTGTATATTGTTGGAACAATGTGCAGGCAAGGGATCACAAGCAGTCGAACTCAATATGCTTTCTCTAAATCCACCTGGCTCAAACAGTACTCTCATGCGGTCTTTTTGTCCCGTAGTAAAAAGATTGAAACAAGCATCGTCACTGTAGTCCATGTAGTTTTGAAACATATCGGGTAAGTCTCCAACCCCGTCATCACAGCTATTGGTATCAGGGTAGGTGCAAGGAGAGAATGTGTAGTTCGGAAACAAAGCGCTGGGGGTATCTGCTACCAAATCATCTACAGTACAATCGCCATCTCCCCAAATATGGCGCAAATTGAGCCAGTGCCCTACTTCATGGGTCATGGTTCGCCCCAAATCAAAAGGAGCTTCTACATACCCTGTATTTCCAAAATATCTATGATCACACACAACTCCATCAGTAGCTGCAGGGCCTCCAGGAGGTTGAGCATATCCTAAGGTTCCTCCTCCTATATTGCAGACCCAAACATTGAGGTAGTCACCCGTATTCCAAGCATCTACACCACCTTGACTGCTAAATGCCATATCATAAAAAAATGGCCAACTTGTATTCGTCGTGTAGGTACGGGTAATTCCTGTGCTTGGATTTCCATTGGAATCTCTCGTTGCCAAACAAAACTCAATTTCTATATCTGCTGCGACAGGCAAAAAATCAGCAGGTGTGTTGGAAGCATCTGCATTGAGGCGACGGAAGTCTTCGTTTAATACATCAATTTGTGAAAGAATCTGGGCATCACTGATGTTTTCTTGAGCAGTGTGGTACAATACATGGACAACTACGGGAATAGTAATCACACTATTTACTTTTTGCAGGCTGTTTCTATTTTTTAGTGCCTTTTGGGTATGGGCTTCAATTTTTGCCCTGTTTTTGATGATTTCTGGATACTCTTTTTCCAATATTTCGAGATGCCCCATTGTGCCACAGCGAGAATGGTCGTGGTCGGTTTGAGATAAGAGGAATATTGGGTTTATAAAAAGGCAAAATGCTGCCAATAAGAATTGTAAGGTTGTTTTTTTCATGATTTTTAATATGTTTTTTAATAAGAAAAATTAGGTATGGGATACCTATAAATTATAATCCTTGCCCATTAGTAGTAGAAATCAAAAAAGGTTACCCTAATTTTTGATTTGTTTTCAAAAAAGAAACCCAACTGAAGGATTCAGTTGGGTTCTTGTCAATTCAAGTGTAGTGATTTTTAGTGTACATATTTTGTTTTTAGTAGCTTGGATTTTAACCCGAGACGTTTATGTTCAACGGAATAATTAGGTTTCAAAAAATATTTCGTGGTCTGATAAGTCCGTTAGGACTTGAATATTTGTAGAAAAATGATAGAAAGAAATGACAGAACTCCATCGGAGTTCAACCAAAACACTGTAAGAGAAGGGTGGGTTGAGGTTCAACTCCTAATGGTTTGGTGACCTTACCTTTAGACAGTTTCTACAAATATTTCACTCCTAACAGAGTAAGCCCAATAAAACCACGAAGTAAATATCAAAAA
>JBMYXW010000671.1:0-2610 GCA_049608825.1 Chitinophagales bacterium | reverse complement strand
CCCTGTGACACATCAAATCTAAAGAACGCTGCGCCATACCTATCAAACGCATACAGTGGTGGATTCGCCCTGGTCCCAAACGACCCTGTGCAATCTCAAAACCACGTCCTTCGCCCAACAACAAATTGGAAGCAGGAACACGTACATTTTCGAGCAATACTTCTGCATGACCTCCTGGAGAATCATACGTACCAAAAACTGCCAAAGGACGAACAACAGTTACACCAGGCGTATCTTTGGGAACGAGAATCATACTTTGCTGCCCATAACGGTCTGCTTCAGGGTCTGTTTTCCCCATCACAATCATAATTTTGCAGCGAGGATCCATTGCGCCCGAAGACCACCATTTGCGTCCGTTGATAACATATTCATCTCCATCCCGAACGATAGAAGTTTGAATATTTGTAGCATCAGAAGAAGCTACTGCAGGTTCGGTCATCAAAAATGCCGAGCGAATGTCCCCATTCATCAAGGGTTTGAGCCATTTTTCTTGGTGTTCAGGAGTACCGTATTTCGCAAATACTTCCATGTTGCCCGTATCAGGTGCCGCACAATTGAAGACTTCTGATGACCATACGATTTTGCCCATTATTTCTGCCAAAGGCGCATATTCGAGATTGGTCAAACCTGGACTTAAATCACCATAAGCTTCAGGCAAAAACAAGTTCCAAAGCCCTTCTTCTTTCGCCTTTTCCTTTAATGCGTCCATTCCTGGCCACACTTTCCACATATTTTCTGGTGCATGTGTCCAGTGAGCATATTCGGCTTCAATAGGGTAAATATTTTCTTCCATGAAGCGATTGAGTTTCGCTTGCAGGTCTTTTACTTTTTGTGAAAAATCAAAATTCATGTACTTAAAATTATGTTTACTTTATGTTGATAATTGTGTTTGTGTTGATAGTTGTACTTAGGTGCTTGATTTGATTTAATTTCCTAAATAAAATAAAACGCTTAATTGTTTTTTTTAATAATAGTGTATGGTTTGATAAGTCCGTTAGGTCTTGAATATTTGTAGAAAAATGAAGAAAATAATGACAGGACTCCATTGGAGTTCAACCCAAATATAGTAAACAAACACTACTGATATTCAACACCTAACGGTTTGGTGGTTTTACTTTTATCCAGTTTCTACAAATATTTCACTCCTAGTGGAGTGATGTGACTAAAACCACGCAGTAAATATCGAAAGTCAATTAGTACTTAATCTTCAGCCATTCTCCTTATCTCCCAACTCTCTCCAAATCCGCACGATATGTTTGTGATGCTTTGTAAAACAAAATCATTGCTATAAAGGCAGCTCCAAAGGAAATTGTCATTGCCCAACGAAGTGCTTCGTCTCCATACATTGGAGTCAAATAATCACTCAATGCACCAATTGCCAATGGACCAAAACCCAAACCTATCATATTCAAGGCAAAAAACAAAATTGCAGAAGCAAAAGCCCGCATTTTGGCACTCACCAGACTGTGTGTTACTGCAATTGAAGGTCCTAAGTAAAGTGCGCCCAAGAAATTGGTCAAAAAAGTAGTTCCAATCACCAAGGTTGTATTGGCATGGAAAAACAGAATTCCCAATGGAATGAACAGCAATAGATTAGACAAAGCCGAAATCCAACAATACCACCTTAAATCTTTGTGTCGAAGTCGGTCAGCAATATAACCTCCTGCAAAAGTACCAATACCTCCACCGATACCTGCACTCAATGCCATCCATATTCCAATCGACATGGTATCCATTCCGTGCATTCGAGCCAAAAAAGGCGGAAACCAATTCCCCATACCATAGTTCACAAAAGTATGAAAACCAGTTCCCAAGGCTACAAAAATGAATGTTTTGCGAGAGAGTAATATTTTCATTCCCTCTTTGAAGGAAGGAGCATCTTCTTGTGTCTTGAACTTGTCTGACATTCCCTTCAATGGCTCTTTGACAGTGAAATACACCAAAAAAGCGTATAAAATACCAGGAATACCCAAGACCATAAAAGCAATGCGCCAGCCATATTGTTGTCCAATAATACCACCTACTAAAAATCCCAAAAAGATGCCGATGTAAACGCCTGTTGAGTAAATAGACAAGGCTGTGGCTCTTTTTTCGGGAGGAAAATAATCCGAAATAATGGAATGAGACGGAGGGCTGCCTCCTGCTTCCCCCACACCTACGCCAATTCTCGCCAATAATAAGTGAGTGAAATTTTGAGCAAAACCTGAAATGGCAGTCATACCACTCCAAACAACCAATGCTATGGAGACAATATTTTTGCGGTTACTTTTGTCTGCAAATCGTGCGATGGGGATTCCCAATGTGACATAAAAAATGGCAAAAGCAAAACCTGTTAGTAGCCCTAACTGTGTGTCGGACAGTAGTAAATCTGCCTTAATGGGTTCTTGCAGAATCACCAAAATCTGTCGGTCAATGAAATTGAAGGTATATACTCCTGTCAGAATTAACAGGACATAATTCCTGTATTTATTGGAATAAGTAGGAATTGTATTGTTTGGAGGCATAAATGGGAGTTTGTAGCTGTTTATTGAAGTAAAGCTAAGAGAAAAAAACGAAAATTCCTTTTTTTTCTTTTTTAAACACAATGTAAAACTTGTTCATATAGTTTGT
>JBMYXW010000670.1:0-2619 GCA_049608825.1 Chitinophagales bacterium | reverse complement strand
AGATGTAGGTTATATTGTGACAGGTATCAAGGAATCCAAAGAAATCAAGGTCGGGGATACAATTACTCACAAAAGCGGTTCTGCCCCTTCTATTCAAGGATTTGAGGATGTAAAACCGATGGTATTTGCGGGGATTTACCCAATGGATACCGAAGACTACGAAGCGTTGAGGGATTCGCTCGAAAAATTGCAACTCAACGATGCTTCTTTGGTCTATGAACCAGAGACTTCATTGGCTTTGGGCTTTGGTTTTAGATGCGGTTTTTTGGGAATGTTGCACCTCGAAATTGTACAAGAACGCTTGGAACGTGAGTTTGACATGACCGTGATTACGACTGTTCCAAACGTGAGCTATTTTTATATTAATAGAAAAGGAGAACGGCATCCTATCAACAATCCAACGGATATGCCCGATCCTACGATAATTGAGCATATCGAAGAACCTTATATCACGGCACAGGTTATTACCAAACCCGAATACATTGGGCGGATTATGACTCTCTGTATCGAAAAACGGGGAGAATTGAAGAATCAAATTTATTTGAGCCAATCAAGGGTAGAGCTGAGTTTCGACCTTCCACTTGCCGAAATCGTTTTTGATTTTTACGACCGATTGAAGTCTATTTCTCGTGGTTATGCTTCTTTTGATTACCAAATGGACAATTATCGCCCTGCTGATTTGGTCAAAATGGACATCTTATTGAATGGCGATAGAGTAGATGCTTTTTCGGCTTTGATTCACCGCACAAAAGCTTATGAATTGGGTCGCAAATTGTGTGTGAAATTGAAGGAACTACTGACTCGTCACCAGTTTATGATTGCGATTCAGGCTGCAATTGGTGCGAAAGTGATTGCCCGTGAAACCATCAGTGCTTTGCGTAAAGATGTGACTGCCAAATGTTATGGTGGCGACATTACTCGTAAACGTAAACTGTTGGAGAAACAAAAGAAGGGTAAGAAGAAGATGCGTCAAGTGGGGAATATTGAAGTGCCGCAAAAGGCATTTATGGCAGTATTGAAGTTGAATGATGATTAATTTTTTGAGGGGCGAGGAGACAGGAGTGAGGTGTCAGGTATTTAGATGTAAATCTTGAACATGTAAAGACATTCTAGACTCAAGCTCAAAAATTGGTTCGTGGTTTTGGCAAGCCCGTTAAGACTTCAATATTTGTAGAAAACTCAAAACCAAGTAGCATCGGATAGAAACAAAATAGTGATTTCCGAAGCCTTTATAAAACAACGGTAGTCTTAAAGACTACCGTTGTTTATTGAGTTGAGTGATAAACACAACTATCAACCCAAACACCCAACAAGAATTTAGGGTTTCGGAGGAATCACTATAAAACACCCAAACACAGTTATCAACACAAACACGTAAACACAAAATCAACATAAACACAACAAAGAGTATGCAAATCCTAAGCGGAAAAGACCTTTCCAAAATAATACAAGCGCAAGTAAAAGAAGAAGTAGCCGAATGGGTGTCGAATGGTGGCAAGCAGCCACATTTGGCGGTTATTTTGGTCGGGAGTGATGGCGCAAGTGAAACGTATGTCGGTCACAAAGTGCGGATGTGCGAGCGATTGGGCATCAAATCTTCTTTGGTCAAACATACGGATGAGATTTCGGAAGATGCCCTGTTGAGTGAAGTCGAAAGACTTAATAACGATACGGATATTGACGGTTTTATTGTGCAATTGCCACTTCCAAAACACATCAATGTTGATAGGGTTATCGAAACAATTGACCATCGCAAAGATGTGGATGGTTTTCACTCCATAAATGTGGGGCGAATGGCGCAAAATGTCCCCTGTTTTTTGCCTGCAACGCCTTATGGCATTATGCAAATTTTGGAACATTACGAAGTTGATACACAAGGAAAAGAGTGTGTGGTTTTGGGGCGCAGTAATATTGTGGGGCGACCTGTAAGTATTTTGATGTCGAACAATGGCAATCCTGGGAATGCGACGGTAACAGTTTGCCACAGCCGCACGAAGGATTTGAAGAAACATACTTTGAATGCCGATATTTTGATTGTGGCTTTGGGTATTCCTGAATTTGTGAAAGCGGATATGGTAAAAGAAGGTGTGGTGATTATTGACGTAGGTACGACTCGTGTACCCGATGCTTCTCGCAAACGTGGCTACCGATTGTCGGGCGATGTGAAATACGATGAGGTTGCACCGAAATGTAGTGCGATTACGCCTGTTCCTGGTGGCGTAGGGCCTATGACCGTTATTTCGTTGATTAAGAATACGGTTAGGGCAGTGAAAGGGGAGGTTTATGGGAAGTAAATAATACTACGAAAAATACTACTCTATTTGTATTGGGCTAAAGCATCTTGTAAATATTCTTTTACCTTTTCGACAAGCGATGCAGGCTGCAATACTTTGACCCCATTTCCCATACTGACTATTTTTCGGGTGAGTTCATAATTGGGTCTTAGTTCCATTTCTATTTCAACTGTTTTGTCTGGATTCTCTTTGATTTTTTCGTATTTATGAAAAGGTTTAGATTGAAAGTATTTGAATTGAAGATATTGAAATTGTAACCTAACTTTTTCAATGGGTCTTCTCGAATTATTTGGATTTACTTCCAAGAAAAAGAAAATAGCCGAAG
>JBMYXW010000669.1:0-2625 GCA_049608825.1 Chitinophagales bacterium | reverse complement strand
AAACTCGTTTCAAACTGTTGCCAAAATTGGAAATTGTTGGCAAAGTTTTGAAACTTTGGCAACGGCTTCACGCCTTGCCAACAGTTGAAATACTCATTCCACCACCAGTTTCCCACTACTCACTTCCCTTCCTTCAATGCTGACTTTGTAAATATACAAACCTCCCTGTAAACTGCTTACATCCAAAGGCAAAGCCTCAAAATAAGCAGGTAAATAAAACTGCCGCACCAAAGCACCACTTAGATTGAACAACTGCAAACGACCGTCCAAAGGTAGGTGATAAGAGACAGTCGCCCTATCTCGAACAGGATTGGGCGAAATTTTCACTTGATAGGGATTGTGAGTAGGAATATGGTCAATATTGGTAGCGATAGCCGTACTGTCACAACCCAACTCCCAACAAGTATTCCCCAAACTGTCTATTTTGGCAATCCATCCGTATTGAGGTGTATGTGTATAGTTGAATCCCGCAATAATATAGCCCCCATCGGGAGTTGCTTCTAAGTCTCGAACATAGACATCATTGTTAGGGTCAGGGGTAATGGGTTTGGTCCAAAGGGTATCGCCTTCAAGATTCAAAGATGCCAAAATGGGGTTGAATAGATAATTCTCATTTAAGAAGTGAGAAAAACCAATTAAATTTGATTGAGGAGTGTATCTTATTCTAAAAGTACTAGCTTTTTTTATGTGATAATGTTTATCCCATACAATATTCCCTGCACTATCTAATTGAGCGAAATAATTTTGAGAATCGCCAAAACGCCATTTGCGTCCTGATAAAAAATAACCCTCTTGATTTAAATATTCCGTAATTTGACATCCTGAATCTTCTTCTGCACTTCCATGATTTTTTTCCCACTCTACTGTTCCTCTACTACTAATTTTGACCATATACATATCCATATCTGTTTGTGGATGGTAGCCATAACTCGACAAAAGATAACCACCATCTTCAGTAGCAATGGCGAAGCCCGCATTGGAACTCCCTTCGGAACTTAATGTATAGGTATTGTGCCACTGTTCTTGCCCCAAACTGTCCAATTTAAGGGCGTAAAAGGTAAAAGGGTTGGCGTTTATCTGCTGCCAACCCGAAACCAAATAACCCCCATCGTGGGCATTGATAAGCGTATAAGGAGCTTGACGGTATTCGTCTCCGTGCAGTCGCTGCCACAAGATGTTTCCTTCTTTGTCAAATTTTACCAAAGCAACACCCAAATCTGTGATTTCCGCATTTTGGTATTTGCCATACATCAATACAAAATGTTCAGGGTTTTTAGCATCTTTGATAAAAGAATTACCTGAGCCAATAGTTGCCACTTGACTGTCCTCATCTATAATTTTTAACCACTGAAAATCTCCATTCAAATCTATTTTTGACAAATAAATAGCAGTGTAAGTACCAGTACTTCCCAATACACCCGCTGTCAGATAGCCATCTTCTACAGGCAAAACACAATTGGTCAGAACATTGGTTGAATCGGGATTGATTAATTTATTGAAGTAATTAAAATTTTGAGCATTCAAATTATTAAATATAAATACAAATAATAATGTTATTTTTTTCATTGGAAATAGATTAAAAAGGTTCAGCCTTATGTAAAACTATAAAACTGAATCTTTGATGAATTTAGGAATTTAGTGAATAATGATTAATTTGTGAGTCGCTTGTAACATTCCATCTATGCTGAAACGACAGAAATAAGTACCCATTGGCAAGGATTCCAGTTCTATAGAGGCTTCGGGAGTATTGAGAAGGTGTTCACGAAGCATTTTGCCATTGGGATGATAAATTTGCAAAGAAGCCACCTGTCCCTCTGACCAATCTCCCTTCCATTGAAGGCGAATTAGGTCCTTGGTAGGGTTGGGATAAAGATGCAGTACCCCTTTGGATTCTGCTGCTGCAAGGGCTTGTTTGGCAGCATGATTGCCGACAGGGGCAGAATTTCTTATCTCGGCTTCTCCAAAAAATTTGTGAAGAATGTTTTGGGCGTGAATAGCCGTTTGGGCACCTTGTGAATCAGCATAAGCACGTATCATCTGTTCTGCATTGGGAGACAAATCGGGTTGGGCATATACTACTGCTTCATAGATTTCTGTAAAGGCAATATTGGAAGCCCCGTCTTGTGGAATACGTGCCAAAACTTGCAGGGCTTTTGCCTTTTCATTTCTACTGATATAGGTCGACACCCACTCTACATGATAAATGATTTTAATTAACATGTGTTTTTAAATTCTTCCATTTCAACCTAATCCACCTGATATTGACCTCTATAATTTTCTCTTCTATCTGCTCCATCAACATTTGAATAATCTCATCAAGTAAAGTCTTCTTTTGGTGAATTCTTCGGATACTATTTTCAATGGTGTCTAATCCATGTCTGAAAAAGCTTTTTGCCTTGTATCCATGATTTTTCATGGCAATTGGTTTTGCATTTTCATGCCTCCAAATCCCTACTTTTAAGCAAGTTACAAAGGCAATGCAAACCAATGCAAAAAGCTTCTTTAGTGAAACAATATCTTGTAAATGAGTAGTTTCAAGCTTGAAACCTCGCCCTTTCAATGACTGAAAAAATACTTCTATCGACCATCTACTCCTGTACATCGCAATAGCGTTTTTGGGGTCTG
>JBMYXW010000668.1:0-2626 GCA_049608825.1 Chitinophagales bacterium | reverse complement strand
GGGAGTCAGTCGCATCAAATCACAATCTTTGCCTCTCTCAAATGAAGCCACACAAGTTTTGGAGTTTGAACACTATACGGCTACTGACAAAGACAATCCTTTATCCACCAATTATGTAGAAACCATTTTTGAAGACCAATCAGGCGAAGGAGTGATATGGGTTGGAACGATGGTAGGAGGATTGAACAAGTTAAGTCCAATCACCAAACGATTCAAAAGCATCAATTTGAACGAAGCACCCTACAATGATTGGGGAACGAGTAGCGCAGTTTTCTGTAATATCAAAGATAGAAAAAATCGAATATGGATGGGGACAGAAGAAGGCATTTTAGTCTATGACCTCAATACGAAAGACCACCAACTTCTTTCTGCCAATAGCAAAAAACCGAATGGATTGAAGTACAATTTCTGTTCAACAATGGTGGGCGACCAATTCGATAATTTGTGGATAGGGTCCAATCATGGATTGTACAAAGTATTCGAACCCCAACCGAATCAGTTTCATTTCAAGCGTTATTTACCCTCCGAAGATTGTAGAGATTACAGTGCTTCCTGTGTCTATCCTGCTCCAAATGGACTGCTTTATGTGGGTACTCATTCGGGAATAAGTGTTTTTAATCCTAATGGAGACGAGATGCTCAATTGTCCTATTGTCCTTGATACTCTGGCTTTTGAAAGCAAAGGCTACAAAATAACCGATTTTTTGCAAGACGATAAGGGAACACTGTGGGTCAGCACCTTATACGGTTTGATACGCATTGAAGATTTTGAAACTGCTTGGAAAAACTGTGAATTGCACTCCAAATTAGAGGTTTTTTACCACGATGAAACCAATCCAAACAGTCTTTGGGATAGTTATATTGCAGATTTAGAACAAGACGATGCGGGGAATATTTGGGCTGCAACGAGTAGCGGAATTGTCAAAATCATAGAAGAAGGCAATGGAGAGTTGCGTTTTGAAGCATTGACCGAAAAAGACGGCTTATCAAACAACATGGTGTATGGAATGCTGAAAGACCAAAAAACGGGTGATTTTTGGTTGAGTAGCAATGGCGGATTGACCAAATTCAATCCCATCGAAAAAACATTTGATAATTACACCCTACATGATGGACTGCAAAACAATGAATTCAATGGCGGCGCTTTTTCAAGGTCTTATGATGGAGAAATGATTTTTGGAGGTATTGATGGCATTAGTCGTTTTTATCCCGAAGAAATCCGATACGACACCATTCCTCCAAAAGTCTTGATTACTTCCTTGACTTATGACAAAGACAAACAACTCGACTTACTCTACCAAGCTCACTCCAAAATAGAATTGCCCTACAATAAAAGCCATTTTTCGATAGCCTTTTTGGGCATAGATTATGCCAATCCTCATGGCAATCAATATGCCTATCAATTGGAAGGCTTGCACGAAGATTGGATTCCTGCGGGAACGAATCGAAAGGTAAATTTTTCGGATTTGTCGCCAGGCAAATACACTTTTCGGGTCAAAGCCTGCAACAGTGATGGAATTTGGAACGAGAAAGGAGCTGTTATACAATTAGCGATTTTGCCACCTTTTTGGATGACTTGGTGGTTTTATGTCTTGATTGTTTTGTCATTTTTGGCGATATTGTGGTATTTACACAAATCGAGTGTGAAGCGAAAAATTGAGAAGGTAGTCGAAATTGAAAAGATTCGCAAAAATGCCGCTGCCGATTTTCACGATGAATTGGGACACAAATTGACGATTATTTCTTTGTTCAGTGAAATCGTAAAAAACAAGTTGACAGGCAAAATTGACAACGAAGTTAGCCCACATTTGGACAAGGTCATTAAGACCTCCAATGAGCTTTATTTTTCGATGAAAGATTTGTTGTGGGCATTGGATCCTGCGAAGGATTCGATTTATGATTTGGCGATTATGCTCAAAGATTTTGGGGATGAACTATTCGACAAAACGGGAGTTAATTTTCACTCTGAAGGCATCCGCCCACTTCTCAAAACCCGAAAACTTCCGATGCACTACAAACGCCACATCGTGTTGATTTTCAAAGAGGCAATGAACAATACTTTGAAGCACGCCAACTGCAACAATACGCTTCTTGCTTTTGACTACAATGGCAATGGTCATTTGGCAATTTCCTTCAAAGACGATGGACGTGGTTTTGAGATTCCGCAAGTGAACGAGGGGAATGGCTTACTCAACATTCAAGACCGAGCCGAACGCATCAATGCCGATTTGGAGATTCAGCCGCAAAATGAAGGAACGGTTGTGGTATTGGAATGTGATTTGGATGCGGAGGTGAAGAATTATTTTTAATGGTTGAATTGCTTTATGGTTATATTGTTAAATGGCTGAATGGCTGAATGGCTGAAAATGCACAATTACTAACACAAACACCCAACAAGAATTTTGGGTTTCGGAGGAATTATTACAACAAAATCCTTGAACACAATTATCAACATAAACACACAAACACAAAATATGTACAAACCCATAACAGTAGCCCTTGTAGAAGACAACCGAGATATCCGTCAAGGATTGCGATTGATTATTGATGGCACAAAAAATTTCTTGTGTTTGGGAGCTTATCCCAATGCCGAAACTGCGCTTCCTGCCATCATTGAGCGCAAGCCA
>JBMYXW010000667.1:2346-2627 GCA_049608825.1 Chitinophagales bacterium | reverse complement strand
ATGGTGTGACAGTATTCGCAAGAACAACAACAAAATCGAGTACTCTATTCACCAAGTTTGGGCGAGAGTGGCGGCACAATGTAGCCAAACGAGTTGTGGCATATTATGGCATTGATTTGTTGTGGAATTTGGTTTCTGAAAGCAATGAAGTATTTACTTCTACTGATTTGGTTAACTTGAATCTCACGAATATGGGATTTGGAGGAGGTCCTATATATGGATTGCAGGTGGCATTGAGCGAACGAATGTTGGTGAGTTTTGAAGGTTCACTGTATGGAGTC
>JBMYXW010000667.1:0-2336 GCA_049608825.1 Chitinophagales bacterium | reverse complement strand
TAATAAAGACGATGTAGATTGGTTATCGGATATAAAGATGAACATGCCACAATGGTTGTATTTAATCATCCGATTTTAGCACTTTGAAGCAGTAGTAAAATGAAAAAAGTAGTTATATTTTTACTGATTGGCTTAGGATTCTTTGGGGCTTCATCGGCTTGGGCGCAACAATCAAACCCGAAAACGGAAGCTGTTTTTGAAGTATTGAGGCAAGATTCTTCTTTGATAATCAATCAATTTGGAATGAATCTCAGTCCTTTGTTGCTTCAATTAATTCCTTTGAATAGAGGAACAAGGCTAACGGGACCTTATGGGTTTTCTTATAATCGTGTAAATACCAAAAACAGGATGTTTCGCTTGGGCTTGGGCGTTTTTATTGATGACGATTTTTTTGGTGAATCTCATCTTAACTTGCGTATTGGGTTTGGAAAACTAAGAAAAATTAGCAAAAAATGGCATCTTACAACAGGATGGGATTTTATTGCTTTTGCAGGTAGTTTGAATATTCCCAATGAAAACAATAACTTCGAGGACGCAGGCATAGGTTTTGGTCCCGTGATGGGACTGCAATTTTACCCAACTCCCAATATTAGTTTGGGGACAGAAAGTTTCTTGTTTATAGGAACTACGGACAGTTCGCCAGTTGCCCTCAGAGTAATACCACCTTTGGCTGTGTTTATTCACATAAATTTTACGAGTATTTCCCCAAAAAGTATCCGAGAAGCCAGAAGAACAGAAAGAAATCAACAAAAAATGGAGCAAAAGGAATAAATAATTCCAAACCGTTTCTTGAAAAGAAATAGAAATCAATTTGCAATCACATAAATACACTGGAACATAAATAAAAAAAGGTTTTGAGGTGACATTTTGGAGTGAAACGAAAAGGTGTAATCTCAAGACCGACAGTAAGGTGTCACCTTCTCCGTTCCTCCGAAGATTACACCTTACTGTCTAAAGAAACTTCTGTTTCAGTGTAATAAATCAACCTCCTATGAAAAATTTTAAAAAATTGACACTTTGCAGCATGGTGGTTTTATTGCTGTCTGTTTTGGTATGGAGTTGTCAGAAAGACTTAATCGTTACCTCTCAACAAACAACACCTTATCTACCAACTTCGGTATTGGATTATTCGCCTACAGATATTCCCGATCACTTCAATGGAGCATTGCCGATTCCTTTTTCGACAGGGGATAATTCTATTAATAGTCATTCTGCTTTGGATATTGACAGCGATATGGCTACTCTAGGACGTGTCTTGTTTTACGACAACCGACTATCACTGAACAATACGATTTCTTGTGCCTCTTGTCACAAACAAGCGAATGGTTTTGCCGACCCTGTGGCTTCGAGCCGAGGCTTCAAAGGCAAGATGACACCCAGAAATTCTATGACGATTGTGAATCCAATTATGAACAACAATTTGTTTTGGGATTCACGAGCATCAAGTATTCGTGGTTTGGTATTAGAACCCGTTCAGAATCATATCGAAATGGGAATGGAATCTATCGACAAGTTGTCGGTCAAACTCTCAGAAACATCGTTTTATCCCGAACTTTTCCAAAAAGCTTATGGAACTGAGGAGGTAACAGAAGACGGAATTGCAGATGCTTTGATGCAGTTTTTGATGAGTATGATGTCTTATAAGTCGAAATGGGATGTAGGTATTGAACAAAACTTTGAGAACTTCAATGCTTTGGAAACAATGGGGAGAGGATTGTTTTTCAGCCAACGAACACAGTGTTCTGGCTGTCATAGTGGAGTGAATTTTAGTGCGCCCGATGGCTTCGGTAATTTTGATATACGACTTTTGGGCAACAGTGTTGGTGATTTGATTTTTACGGACGAATTTGGTGATATTAACAGCTTTGGTGGTGGAGAATATTTTGAGACACAAGGTACGGCCAATATTGGTTTGGATGTAGTATATGCTGATCAAGGTAGAGGAGAGGGCAATTTCAAAATCCCAAGTTTGCGTAATATTGGCTTGACAGCCCCTTATATGCACGATGGTCGCTTCAATACTTTGGAGGAAGTTATCGATCATTATGACCAAAATGTTCAACCTCACACCGATTTGGATACTAAATTCAAGTCTTCAAATGGAATTCCTAAACGAATGGATTTGAGTCAGTTGGAAAAACGAGCATTGGAGGCGTTTTTGAATACTTTGACGGATGATTCTTTTGTGAAAGATGTGCGTTTTTCGGATCCGTTTTTGAAGTAACCTTTTAGAAAATAAAATTGTAGGATGGTGAAATGGTGCTTGTCATTTCACCATTTTTTTTTTGTTGTTATTGAAGACTACAAGTTCTATCGACTCTTCATAAAATACCTAA
>JBMYXW010000666.1:0-2629 GCA_049608825.1 Chitinophagales bacterium | reverse complement strand
CCCGCATCTCCCCAAAACCCTTCAATTTCTCAAACACCTCCTTCTTCGCATCCAAATCAAAGGCTTAGAAAACAATTCCACCTTGCCGTAGCTATTTTGTCAGAATGTTGGTGAAAGAGGTTTTGAATATAGGGAATAAAGGTATGAATTATTTGTGTAGAAATTAGTATATTTGTAATGAACCATTGAAATAATAAATATGTCAGCAGTTCCCAAAAACGAGGATAAATTTTATACTATTGAAGAATATTTGGCTTTGGAAGACAAAGCCGAGCATCAAAGTGAATACTACAATGGTATTGTGTGGGCGATGTCAGGCGGTTCATTGAATCATTCCGCTATTTCTTCCAATGCAAATTATGCTTTACAAAGTGCCTTGCGTTCAGAAAACAATAAATGCCGAGTATTTAGCAGCGATTTGAAGATAAAAGTGGCAAAAAGCAATGCTATTTTTTATCCCGATGGAATGGTTATATGTGGAAAACCAGAATATGGCGAAAACCGTACGGATATGGTCAAAAATCCCATTTTAATCATTGAAGTACTCTCCCCTTCAACTGAAAACTTTGATAGAGGCAAGAAATTTCAAAAGTACAGAACCATTCCCTCTTTCAAAGAATACGTCTTGATTTCACAAAAGCAAGCAAAAGCCGAAGTTTGGTATAAGGAAGATGTCGACTTATGGCGCATCTCTCATGCTTATGGTTTAGAAGGAGTTGTCAAGCTGCGTTCTATTGATTGTGAAGTGTCTTTGGCAGATATTTATTACATGATTGACGATTTGGAAGACGCACAGATGGAGTTTGATTTTTGAAGTATTGAGAATTTATCGAAGACTTTAGTGGGAAGATTTCACTAGATTACAAAAGTTTTTAAAACTTTTGTAATCTCCCTTGAAACAGCCTCCTCATTTTGACTATAAGCTAATTGAAGTCTTACTTCTCACTTCTCACCTCCCTCTTCCTATCCATCAATTCAACTTCACCCGCATCTCCCCAAAACCCTTCAATTTCTCAAACACCTCCTTCTTCGCATCCAATTTCAAAGACTTAGAAAACAATTCCACCTTCCCATAGCCATTTTTGCGGTCAATCACATTGATATACAAAGCCATTTTACCAGGATGTTGGTGACAGAGATTTTGCATACGAGTAGTGAAAGTATTGTCGATGATGTCGAGCGGAATGCTGATGGTGATTTTATTGGCTTCCTCCTCCAAAATCGTTTCAAGAGCTTTAGGCTTCGCTGTTAGTTCAAACTCAAACCTCTCATTTCCTCGCCATCCATTATTCTGATATTTTCCCTTAATTCTCAATGCAGTGCCTTCTTCAAAAAAAGAACCATACTCTAAATATTTATTACCGAATAGCACAATCTCATAGCTGTTGTTGAAATCCTCTACTACAAATTTCCCAAATTTATTACCGTTCTTGGTTACTCTAGGTTCAGCAGACATCACGATACAGCCAATTGTTAAATCCTTGTTCGGGCGTTTCGTAATATCGTCCAAAGTCGCATTGCAGAAAAAATCGACCTCCATTTTGTAGTCATCCAGCGGATGTCCCGACAAGAAAATCCCCGTCACGTCTCGCTCTTGCTTCAACCGTTCCATCAAACCCCATTCCTCACAGTCATAGACCGTTGGAGTCGCCACTTCTTCATCCAAAACCGCAGCCCCAAACAAACTCATCTGATTGCTATTTCCTTGCTTTTGGTATTGATTGCCAAATTTGAGGATGCGCTCAATCAAATTGGCTTCTTCGCTGCCATGTTGGTAAAAATACTGCGCTCTATGTATCCCAAAACTGTCAAAACCACCCGCTAAAGCCAAGTTTTCAAATGCCTTCTTGTTCACCGTCCGCAAATTCACCCGCTTCACGATGTCAAAAATATCCCTAAAAGCACCGCCTTTCTTTCGCTCTCCAATCAAATCCTCCACAGCCGCAGCACCAACACCCTTCACCGCCGCCATCGCAAAACGAATCTCACCCTTCTTGTTCACCGCAAATTTGACATTACTTTCGTTCACATCGGGCAACATACATTTGATGCCCATGCGGTTACATTCACTCAAAAAGAAATTCAGCTTTTTGATGTCCTTCATGTTGTGACTCAAAACCCCCGCCATAAATTCAGCAGGATAATTCGCCTTCAAATAAGCCGTTTGGAAAGCCACCAAAGCATAACAAGTCGAGTGAGATTTGTTGAAGGCATAAGAAGCAAACGCCTCCCAATCCTTCCAAACTTTGTCCAACACCTTCTTCGGATGCCCATTCGATGCCCCACCCTCCAAAAATTGCGGATACATCTTGTCCAACACATTCTTCTTCTTTTTCCCCATCGCCTTCCGCAATACGTCCGCTTCACCTTTGGAAAAGTTGGCTAATTTCTGTGACAAAAGCATCACCTGCTCTTGATAGACGCAATTGTGTAGAATGATGTTGTTGCCTACAAAATTGTGAATGTCTTCTACCGTGATGTCGTAAACGAATTCTTTTCCGACCGCTTCAATGGAAGTGATTTCTTGCCAGTGAATAGCTTGACCTTCTTTAGAGGATTGACCAACATCACTTTTGTTGATATTCTCCACGAGATTCTTACAGAATGACACACTCTTTTTAGAGAGCAA
>JBMYXW010000665.1:0-2633 GCA_049608825.1 Chitinophagales bacterium | reverse complement strand
AAATCATTCTACAAATAGTACCGCAGCTATGCTGCTGAAATATCAAATAACTTCTGTTCCACGGTACTAAGTAGCTCTGGCAACTATTTTTTCATATTGCAGTAGCTTGGACTTTAGCCCGAGTAACTTGCCTATGAACGGAATAAATTCCGTCCTACTTAGATTGAATATGATTTATTTACTGCCGAAACTAAAGCAGCACAATTCTATGTAACTAATTTATGAAGAACTTAGAAGGCAATATATATAAACTTTATTGGTTGAAAATATCGAAGTGGTTTTTGTTGGTCATGCCCATCATTGTGTTGTTTTATCAGGAAAGGGGTATGGATATACAAGATGTAATGACGATTCAATCTATTTTTTCGATTGCTGTGGTCTTGATGGAAGTGCCTTCGGGGTATATGGGGGATGTTTTGGGGCGTAGAAAATCGCTGATTGTGGGGAGCGTGCTGGTTTTTTTGGGTTATGTGATTTACTGTTTGACAAGTGGTTTTTGGGGATTTTTGGTGGCAGCAGTGACTTTGGGAATCGGAACAAGCTTTATTTCGGGTTCAGATTCTGCTTTGTTGTACGATACCCTGTTACGACTTCGCCAGACCTCAGGGTACGTTAAGTTGGAGGGAAGATTGTATGCGATTGGGAATTTTTCGGAAGCGATTGCAGCAGTTTTGGGTGGTTTATTGGCGGCTCATTTGGGTTTGATTTATACTTTTTATGGACAGGCGGCGGTTTCGGTTATCGGTATTTTTGCAGCTATTAGTTTGGTTGAACCCGAAAGAACACAGGTTGTTTCGACCAAAAGCAATTGGCAAAACATCAAAGACACGATTCACTATGTTTTTGTGGGCAATCAAGAATTGAAGTGGTTGATTGTTTACGCTTCTCTTATGGGCGGTGCTACGATTACAGTAGCTTGGTTTGCACAACCCTATTTTTTGTTTGCCGAAGTTCCATTGGTCTATTATGGTATTTTGTGGACGGCTTTGAATCTTACTGTTGGTGTGGCTTCTTGGTTTGCTCATAAGGTGGAAAATAGTGTTACGGCTTTGGGCTTGATGTGGGGTGTTTTTGTGTTGATTGTAGGCGGATATTTGGGAGCGGCTTTTTCGCCTGCAATGGCAGGAATTGGATTTTTGTTTGTGGTCTATATCGGTCGGGGAATCGCTACGCCTACCTTCAATAATTTTATCAACAGCCATACTTCTTCGGATAGACGGGCTACAGTTTTGTCGATTCGTTCGTTTTTGTTTCGTTTGATTTTTGCGGTTCTTGCTCCGTTTTTGGGTTGGATGACAGATGTTTATACTGTTCAAGAGGCACTTTTAGTGGCATCGGTTATTTTTGGAGTAGTGGGTTTGGGGTGTCTGTGGGTGATTAGGAAAGGGAGGGAATAAAGACTCCTGTTTGTTCCTACTTAGCCGCCCCAGGGATGGTTTCATCTACACTTGGGCGAGGTTGGTCAGATTGGGGAACAAACTGTTTGTGAATTTTGTGGAGATATTTGAAGAAATCCTTTTCTTCTATCTTGGCATATAGTAGGTTCTTTCTCAAAAATCGAAACTGATTCTCAATCAACAATAAAATGTCTTTCTTTTCACTTTCAGATTGATTTTCAGAAAAATTTATTTCATTTTGAGCATTGTTTTTTTGAATCAAGTCCAAATATTCGCTTAAACTTTGTTGGGTTTCATCTAAATCCATGCCCCCACCATGAATCAACTCCAATCGTAAACCTTCTTTGCAGTTAAAGACTTCAAACTGTGGCGATTGTTTTTTGACCAATCGCATGTATTCTCCAAAATATACAAGATACTGCTTCAAAGGTAAGCGGTAATGTTCGGGGAGAGAAAGAGATACATTGAAGATGCGTTGTTGAGGCACTACAATTCCCTTCAAAAAGTACAACATGATGGCATAAATCCCTTTTTGAGCAATGTCCTTCAAGGGAGACTCCAAAGGATTTTCATCTAAGTCCAAATCCTTCAAATGATAGAGTAAGGTGATTTCGGAAGGAAGGATTTTCAATTCATTGTTGGCAATGTCTATATTGGTAATGGCAGTGAGTTGTCCAATTTCACGAGGCAATTTCTCAATGTTGTTTTCTCTCAAACAAATAGAAGTTAGGTTGGTCAATTGACCAATCTGTTCGGGAAGGTAGGTGATTTTGTTGTTGGACAAGTCAAATTGAAGCAATTGTTCTAAACGACACAAGGCTGGCGGAAATTTTTGTAAATTGTTATAACTCACATTGATGTGCTTCAACATTGTGAGGTTGGCAATTGAAGGGGATACAGTGTTTAATTCATTGTCGTACAAATTGAGGTCAGTCAATTTTTTTAAATTTCCAATGTTCCCATTTAGTTGTGTAAGCTTGTTTTCGGATAAATCTAGATACTGTAATTTTTGTAGGTGGCGAATTTCATCCGCAATTTCTACAATTTGATTCGCCCTAAGAATCAGTTTTGTAAGGTTTTTTAATTCGCCAATGACAGCAGGAACTTGTGTCAGCTTATTCTTACTCAAATCTAAATCAATCAGTGCAGGCAATTGGTCGATATACAAAGGAAACTGAGTAAAAGCATTGTAATCCAAATGCAGTACTTTTAGTTTGGTCAATTGTATTATTTCAG
>JBMYXW010000664.1:0-2636 GCA_049608825.1 Chitinophagales bacterium | reverse complement strand
AAACAGGGTCTGGGCTACGCCCTTTTCAATGTCAAATTATTTCCGTTACAGTGTACTTAATACCGTGGAACAGAAATAATTTAACATTAAATATTTGATAACTAATTGATATTTAGCCTATTCAAAAATTAAAATTCATTATTCAAAATTGTACAGGTACTTATGCTCTACGCCTTCCTAAAAATCATTTTACAAACAACGCTTCGAGTCTTTTTCCGTCAATTCAAAGTCGTTAATCGGCATTTGATACCCAAAAAAGGTCCCCTAATTGTGGTGTCTAATCACCCAAGTACCTTTATGGATCCAATTATTGCAGCGAGTTTGTTGAAGCAGCAAGTGCATTTTATAGCCAAAGGAACGCTCTTCAATACAGGCTTTAAGAACTGGGCAATGAGCAATATAATGAATGCGATTCCTGTTTATCGGAAAGAAGACAATCCAGAAAAATCAAGTCAAAATGATGCGATTTTTGAGCGTTGTTTTGAGTTTTTGGCGGGCAAAGGCACATTGATTATTTTTCCAGAAGGAACGAGTATCAACGAGCGGCGATTGCGAAAAATCAAGACGGGAACGGCAAGGATTGCATTGGGGGCAGAAGTGAGGAATGGTTTTGACTTGGGCGTTCAAATCTTGACGGTGGGCATCAATTACAGCGATGCTTCAACATTTCGGAGTGATGTGTGGGTGAATGTGGACGAGCCGATTCAGGTGAGTGACTTCAAGGAATTGTATGAAAAAGATGAATTTGAAGGAGTACGGGCATTAACGGAGGTGATTCGTCAACGATTGGAGCAAAATCTGATTATCACAGACGATGAAGAAGAAGACGAGTTTGTACAGCAGATTGAAGCGATTTACAAAAATCAATTGATTGCGGATTTGGATTTAGACCCCAAACAGCACGCTTTTTCGCTGACCAAAGGCATTGTGGATGCGGTGAATCATTTTGAAGAAATGGATGCGCCGAGAGTTGAGGCTTTGCAGAAAGCGACGGACAACTATATAAATCAACTGCAAGAACTGAAATTGGAAGATGGTTTTTTGGCGCAAGATAAAGAACGCAAGCGAAATATTTTTCGGGATAGTTTGTGGATGTTGGTGACGTTGGTTTTGGGCTTTCCATTGTATTTGTATGGAGTTATCAACAATTATATTCCCTACATTCTCCCTTCCAAAATTGCAGCTTTACTGACCAATGATGAAGAATATGTTGGCCCTATCAAAATGGTCAGTGGTATTTTGACTTTTTCTATTTTTTATGCCCTCCAAACTTATTTGTTTCATATCTACCTTGCTGCTCCAAATGAATGGTGGACTTTGGTGTATGCTTTGAGTTTGCCGCTTTCGGGCTTTGTTGCGATGGGCTATTGGCAACATTCTGGTAAGTTCTTGAAACATTGGCGTTTGATTTCGCTTTTTTATCAAAAACCTGCTGAAATTGGGAGTTTGTTGCAACAACGGGCGGCAATTGTTGAAGTCTTGGAAACGGCAAAGAAGGAGTATTTCAGTGCTGAATTAAAATGAAATTTCCATCAACCTTTTGAAACTGTCGAGAAGAATAGGAGTAATTTCTGCGGTTTTTAAACGTTTCTGAAAAAAAATATTTTTTTTTCAAGGAACTATTTGGTAAAAAAAAGAATTCTATTGTATATTTGCATCCGCTAACGAAAAGCAGCCGGTGTAGCTCAGTTGGCCAGAGCAGCTGATTTGTAATCAGCGGGTCGGCGGTTCGAATCCGTCCACCGGCTCTAAAAAGAGTCACAAAGCATAAATCATTTTAAAAAATGGTTTATGCTTTTTTTGTTTGGGTTCTCTCCACACCAAATAATGACCTTCATTACCACCGAACAATTTTTGTTACCCAACCAAAAACAAAGCAGTGTTTTTCAGTAAAAATATCTCACTTCTTGTATCTTACCTCTTTCATCAAAATAAAATAACATAGTAATGAAAAATGTAGAATTAGAGGCTTTCAACATCATTGGTATTTCGGTTAGGACAACGAATGAAAATAATCAAGCGGGAATAGACATTCCAGTATTGTGGGAGCGATTTATGTCGAAGGGTATACTTGCTAAGATTCCGAATAAAATAGATGATTCGATTTACTGTATTTATACAGAATATGAAGGTGATTATACACAACCTTATACGACTGTTTTGGGTTGTCGGGTAAAAAAAATGGAAGATGTACCAAAAGGTTTGGTGAGCTTTTCTTTTGAAGGAGGTAGTTATGGTCAATTTACTACAAAGGGGGACTTGACCAAAGGATTGGTTTATGGAGAGTGGACAAAGATATGGGGGATGGATTTGAAGCGAGCTTATACAGCTGATTTTGAAGTGTATGGGGAAAAGGCGGAGAATCCAACGGATGCGGAGGTGGATATTTTTATTGCACTGTGAGTCCCTCTATCCCCCAAAGGGGGAAGTTTTTCAATGGTTTGAAAGAGAAATACAAGTCATTCGATTTGATAAATTAAATTTATTTACGACTCTATGTTGAACGCTATCGACAATTTTTATGCTCGTCAAGAAGATTCTGCAAAGGGTTGCTTGTTGGCATTAAAGTCCATTATTTTGGGCTTGGACGAAAGTTTGACAACTGCTTGGAAGTGGCGAATGCCGTTTTTTTGCTA
>JBMYXW010000663.1:0-2638 GCA_049608825.1 Chitinophagales bacterium | reverse complement strand
GACCTTTTGACGATGTAGCGGATGCTTGTCAGCGTTTTGCAGAGAGTAAGGAGGTAAACAGTTTGTTTCACATTACTTATTGGCTGGGAAAATTGGCGATGGAGGATGAGGATGAGGCTAAAGATCGAGAGATTACTTTTTCTTCTGCGCTTCGCAAAAAAATAGGCCACCATATTTATGGTGCTTCTTGGGCTTATAATATCAAACGGCTTTTGCTGGACAAAAAACTGATGCACCGCCCGATTCACATCATTAGCTCCAATCTTCACAGTGTCATGAATGTTTTGTATGCACCCGAAGCACTAAAGCATACTTTCAAAAACAGTCCGATTGAGGATATTGCGAATGAACTGAGTCGAGAGACGAATAAGTCGCTCCGAAAAGAGGTCAAGTTCTTTTCACTGGAGAATGGAATGTATGAAATAGAAGATACTAGTGGAGCGAATATTGGCGTACATATTTTTGATACTGCTAAAATACGTGTTTCGAGTTTGCCTGCTAATTTGCAGCCTGCAAAGGGATTGTCTGACGATGAGATGCCTGTTATTTTGGTGATGGATTATGCCTTTGGCGAGCAGGCTTACGAAACGATGGATGAACTATTGAAGCCTTTTGAGCAAGAGGAAGGGGAGGATATTTGCTTGAATGTACAATCTATTTCCATTATGGGCAAAGCAGGAACACTGATTGGAAATCGTGGTACAATATTGATTCCGAATGCCCATGTTTTTGAAGGAACTGCGGACAATTACCCTTTTGAAAATGCGCTAAAAAAGGAAGATTTTGAAGGAAGTGAGCTGGAAGTTTATGAAGGACCCATGATCAGTGTGTTGGGTACGTCGCTTCAAAACAAAAGTATTTTGCAGTTTTTTCAGGCTTCTTCTTGGAAAATGATTGGCTTGGAAATGGAGGGCGCTCACTATCAAAAAGCGATTCAAGCGGCTTCCAAAATTCGCAAGAGTATCAAGGAAGATGTTGTGCTTCGATATGCGTATTATGCATCGGACAATCCTTTGTTGTCGGGTCATACGCTGGCTTCGGGAAGTTTGGGATTGACGGGAGTGAAACCTACTTACTTGATTACCTTGAAGATATTGGAGGGGATTTTTTCTCAAGAAGGCTGAAAATAAAACTACAATCCGATAAGGGTTTGAAGTACCTTTTGTAGCCATTTAGCAATTTATAGTGCAAATCAAACCTCAAATATCGTCTATCTTACATCATATACTCACCCTACTTGAGAACCATTTTTATACGCATTAGGTGGATGTAAGAGGTAGGATTACATGATTTGTGATTTTTGATGTTTAAAAACAGGACAAGGGATGGGGTTATCTTTTTGGTTCGTCGATATATTTAATGAAACTCTTTTTCTTTAATAAGCCGCTCTCGCCAATTCCTGATTCATTAGTTGTGTGTTTTCTTGTTCAGCAAGTTCAAGTTGTTTGGAGATGGAAAAGTAGAAGGTACTGCCTTTAGCAGATTGTGATTCGACCCAAATCTCTCCTCCGTGTTGCTCCACAATTTTTTTGCAGATAGACAATCCTATTCCTGTGCCATCATATTGGGTGCGGTTGTGCAATCGTTGGAAAATCACAAATATTTTGTCTGTGTATTCTTGTTGCATTCCAATACCATTGTCTTTGACCGAAAAAACATATTGGTTAGGCAACTCAATACACTCAATATCAACCTGTGGTGATTGATTGCTTCTAAATTTCAGTGCATTGCCTATCAAGTTTTGGATAAGTTGAACCATCTGTGTACGGTTTGCATAAATCTTGGGCAAATTGTGAAGAATAACTTGAGCTTTGTGTTCTTCAATATAAGACTTGAAGGAACTTTGAACTGTTTTGACAACCGTATCCATATCTACTTTTTCGTAAGAACGAGCAATGACACCAATACGAGAGTAGGCCAATAAGTCGGTTAATAAATGGTGCATGTGGTCCACAGATTCGGTGATAAACTGCATGTAGTCTTTTGCTTCGCTATCTTGATAGTGTCCACACTTTCGATTGAGTAGGGTAATGAATCCGCCAATATTGCGGAGGGGTTCTTTGAGGTCGTGAGAGGCAATGTAGGCAAACTGTTCAAGGTCTCGATTGGAACGAGCCAACTGTTCGTTTTGTGTTTGAATCTTCAAGTTTTTGTCCGTCAGTATGCTGTTGACTGCTGCTTGGTTTTTGTAGCGGTAAAAGACGAACAACAATAAAAGTGAAACGATGAACAACAAAAATGCCAAGCCTCCAATAATTCCATATCGGTAAAGTGCCGCAATTTGTTTGTCTTTTTTGAGGAGTTCTATTTCTTTCTCTTTTTCTGTTTTGTGAATCTCGTATTTGATTTGCAGTTGGGTCATTTTTTGATTGGAAGCCTCATTGACCATAGAATCTTTGTAGGCAGTATAAGCCCGATACATTTCAAATGACTTTTCCCATTTTTCTGCCTTACTATATACCCGTGAAAGCATCATGTGAGAATCTCTAACCAAAGTTTTATCATTGATTTCTTGAGCAATTGCTAAAGCTCTCTCCATACTCTTGACAGCTTTTTCGTAGTTGCCTAAAAGCATGTGCATATACCCTTGTGCCTGCAAACTGGTGTTTTCGCCAAATTTATCACCCGATTCACGCCT
>JBMYXW010000662.1:0-2649 GCA_049608825.1 Chitinophagales bacterium | reverse complement strand
GTGCGAGAAAATTCTGAAAACCAACTGAATGTTTACACCGAAAAACAAAAAGTGGAATGTGCTTTTGAGAGCATATTGAAGAAGGCAAACGAGATTGACCAAAGTTTGCAGTCGGCTGTGGTGGGTGAAATGAAGAAAACCATCAATGCGATGGAACGTTTGGAGGCAAAAATTTTGAGAGCCGAAAAACGCAATTTTGACAATGCTACAAATCAAATCCGAACCATCAAAGACAAATTGTTTCCAAGTGATTCATTGCAGGAACGAAAGGACAATTTGATTGCTTTTCACTTCAAATATGGCGATGCGTTTATTGAGACATTGAAGGAGAATTTGGATTCTCCGTTGGATAAGAAATTTATGGTTTTGGTGGATAGTTGAGTTTATACAATTTTGTTTTCAAAATTATCACGTTAAGCTATTTTGTCTGATTCCCTAGCTTGGATTTAGGATTACACGATTTTTGATTTTAGAGGTTTGATTATTCAATATCACAAATCGAAAATCATGTAATCTTAATTCTCAAATCCATCAGTTACGAGCATTCAATGGGAAATTGAACGTCAGATTTTGAATTTGTATTTCCTTACACCTTCTCCAATGCTTGTTCCAAATCTGCAATAATATCTTCAATCGCTTCAATGCCCACTGAAATACGCACCAAACTATCCGTCAAACCTCTTGCATAGCGGTCATCTCTCGGTACACCTGCATGGGTCATAGTCGCAGGATGTGTAACCATTGTTTCGACAGCTCCCAAACTCTCTGCCAAATAACAAAGCTCTACACTGTTCATCAAAGTTCTTCCTGCTTCAATACCACCATTCAATTCAAAAGAAATCATCCCACCAAAAGACTTCATTTGACGCTTTGCAACATCGTGATTCGTGTGGCTTTCAAGTCCTGGGTAATTCACTTTCGATACTTTGGGATGTGCCTCCAAAAATTTGGCAACTGCCATGCCATTTTCAGAATGTTTGTCCATTCTCAAAGGCAACGTTTTGATGCCCGAAAGAGCCAGCCAACAATCAAAAGGACTCGGAATCGCTCCCAAACTTTTCTGAACAAACTTCAAATCGTCAAAGATGTTTTCATGATTCGTGACAACTGCTCCACCAATGATTTGATTGTGACCGCTCAAGTATTTGGTCGTACTGTGAAGCACAATGTCGATGCCCATTTCCAAGGGACGCATCAAATAAGGAGTCGCAAAAGTATTGTCAACTCCCGTCAAAATACCATGTTTCTTACCGATTGCAGCTACTCCTTCCAAGTCTGTCACCTTCAATAGTGGGTTGGTAGGTGTTTCGAGCCAAATCATTTTGGTATTTTCTTGGATAGCAGGTTCGATAGTCGAAAGGTCAGAAGTATTGACATAGGTGAAGGTCATTCCATACTTGGTCAAAATCTGATTGCACAAGCGGGTCACCCCACCATACACATCATCACTCATCACAAAGTGGTCTCCCGCTTTGAACATTCTAAAAACTGCATCCACCGCAGACATTCCCGAAGCATAACAAACGCCATATTCTCCACCTTCCAATGCTGCCAAGTTGTCTTCCAAAACCGCACGAGTAGGATTGGAAGAACGGGTATAATCAAAACCCTTGTCTTTGCCCACTTCCTCCAATACATACGTAGCGGTTTGGTAAATGGGAGGCACAATTGCGCCTGTAGTTGGGTCAGGCTTGATGCCTGCTCTTACTGCCTTTGTTTCAAATTGCATATTGATTATTTTTTGATAAAAATGTTTGTTTCAATTTTTCTGGAAAACAAACTGCGATGATACGAAAAATGAACAAAGAACACCATAGAAAGAGAAAGAGTTTTAATCTTGAAGCATCTCCTTTATCCCTTCTTCAATCATCAACTCTACCCAAAGTCGATACATTTCACCAGAAGGATGCAGCCCATCATTTGCAGTCAGTTCAGAATTTTCTTTTGCTTGGCGAGAAATAGGCGTAATATCAAAGTACCGAACATCGTGTTTTTCGGTAATTTCTTTGTTTACAGCATTGAAGGCATCTATCTGCGTTCCAATATACTCTGCATTGGATGCCCCAAAAGGAGTCGCTCCATAATCGGGAATGGACACTACAAGAACTTTGTCTTTGTCATCTCCTGCCAGCTTGATGGCTCTCAACAATAACTGTTCAAATTCTACAGTATATTGTTCAATATTTTTTCCTTGGTATTGGTTGTTTACCCCAATTAAAAGCGAAACAAGAGCAAATTCGTTTGCTAAATCAGCTTCTGCAATCGCATCTTTCAGATTAGAGGTTGTCCAGCCTGTTTGAGCAATCAGGCGAGGAGCTTCTACTTCAATGTCTGCTTCTCGCAAAGCTTGCACCAATTGTACAGGCCAGCGTTCTTCTACTTCTACCGATTCACCAATGGTATAGGAATCTCCAAGAGCGAGATAATAAACAGGGGAATCTTCGATTTCGGGAGGATTTGGAGTCATGTTTGTAGTATTTTCTTTGTCGCAGGTAGCCTGCAAAAACAAAAGTGATAAAAGAAGGATAAAAATATAGGATTGTCGCATGAATTATTTTTTTTTTGTATATTGATTTTTTTAGACGCAAGATGCAAGAATAGAAGCCTCAAAATAGCGTAAATGTTTAAAGCTATCATTTTTGTTTACTA
>JBMYXW010000661.1:0-2651 GCA_049608825.1 Chitinophagales bacterium | reverse complement strand
TTTGCATGATTTTTTTATGATGGTGAAATTGTTTTAGGGGAAACAGGAGTTTGTTTGAAATCGTTCCAAAATAAAGAAACTTTGACGAGGGTTGAAAACCTCGTCAACCGTTAAACGGAGGATTGGATTCACTTCAACCGTTGTCAAACCTTGTAGGTGTTGACAAGGTTTTGTTAGGCAAGTAGTAAGAAAATACATAGAATCCTTCTATTTTTGCATATCTTATTTTTAAATCTATCACATCACCAAAAAACCATTGCAATGAAAAAACAACACTTTAACTTCCTCTCCCTTATCTCTGTTTTTTGCCTTCTGTTCTGTTTTGCAGCCTCCAATTCTTTGATGGCACAGGCTTCTTACTCCAAAAAAGTAAATGTCATTGTAACCGACGAAATGAATGGAATATCTACGGTGATTGACACTCTTTTGCCAAGTCAATCTGCAGCTCAACGATTTTTGAGAATCAAAGGTTACGATAGTACAGGAATCAATCGTGCAGCAAATGCAAGCAAAGGGCAGCGCAAAATAAGTGTTCGTACAAGAGAAATTCTTGAATCAGACTACTACAATATAGAAACGGGCGAAATCAATTTGGACAAATACTTGAAGATTCCTGCTGAAGCCACGGTCAAAGAAACCGATGGAATTCGAGAAGTCGAATGGGTGGAAACCGACAACAATGGCAACATAACCATCCGTTCAGCAACAGTAAATGTGCATAAGCGACAACGCCTACCACAAAACACCACAACGTATGAAATTGCTGTTCCGGATGAACGGGTGAGAGTAGGGGAATCAACTCCCGAAAAGTTTGAATATCTAAAAGACATGAGCAATGTGACGGAGAATCGTACCATCAAATCCTACCCAAAGTTTACCGTCACCGTGGCTACTACCGATATTTTTGACCTAAACACTTTAGACGGAAAAGCGGATTGGCTTCAAATGGCGAGAGGACTTCCTGTAGAAAAATTCATAGTCAGCCCCGACTACAACAAAGGAAAATTCTTGTTTCGTTTTGACTTGGCGGAAGTGGCAGAAGATACCAAAATGGAGATTTTTGATGTCGTAGGACTTCCTGTTTACAGTGAAGACTTGTCGGATTTAACAGGTTCTTACTCCAAGTTTTTGCCTGACTTCAATCTGTATAAACGGGGTACTTATTTGGTGATGATTACCCAGAAAAGCACAAGCCAGAAATTTACGCAGAAGGTGATTATTGAATGATGTAAGTGGTCATACAATTTTTAATGACTGAACAATCAGTTTTCGACTTCTTTTAATGACTGAACAATATCTTTGAATTCTTTTAACTCTCTTAGGTGAACTAAATCTTGGTCTTTTTCTAGATGAGAACCATTTTTAAAACCCAATTTTATAGCTTGTTTTAGGAAGGTTATAGCCAAGTCAAGTTCATTTTTTAAGGCAAAGTAATTGGCGAAACTATAAATTACATCCATTTTTTCTCTTTCAAAATATGCTGCTCTGGTTGCATATTGGAGGTGTTTCAATGCTGGGTCAAAATCTTTTAATCTTGCATGAACCATACCCTGCAACATGTGTAGTTGATAATTAAGTGGAGTGATAGAGATTAAACTGTCTAACACTAGTTTTGCATCTTCATTTTCATCATTTTGATAGAAAGTGTAAGCTCTTTCAAATTTGGGGTATAATAAGTCTTTCCAATGTCGACTGGTTTTTATAATTGCTGAATTATAAAAATTCCAACTTGTTTGATAGGAGTCTCTCTCATTGGATAGATAAACGTATTTGTTTTCCATCTTTGAAAATTGCGTCAAACTATTTTCCCCATCCGCATGAGTTGGGTCAAACGGTACCCAGCCATATTCATCCATATATATTTCTACCCAGTTATGCAGTCCTACCTCTTGGTTTCCCGAGAGCGTTTTTCCAGATACAATTTTTGCAGGAATATTATTGGCTCTACACAAAGTAATCATCAATTCTGAATATTCTGTACAGTCTCCTCTTTGTTGTTTAAGTGCTTTTTTAGCCCCTCGGTCTTCTTCTACAAAGTTGTGGTATTCTAAATGCTCAATAACAAAATTGAAAATATTGGAGATAGTTTCCTCTTCATCTTTTCCAATGAGTTGTTTTGCTTGTTCTTGTATCTTTTTGTTATTCTTTTGAAAATTTGACTCATGCTTTAGATATCTACCTAAGCCCAAATCGTTGTTTGTCGATTTGGGCATTTTTTTAGCTGTATGGAGATCATATCTTTCGATTAATAATACAGTTGTGATTTCGATTGAATCACTGTATTTCATTTTTCTCAAGTTCCATTCAGCAAAAAGGATATTATTCTCCTTAAAAATCAAATCAGGCTGAATAGAATAATTTACACCAATGAGGGTTTGTTTTTTAGGCTCGGATTTTGGAATCATGGTTCTTATATATCCACTCGTGGCACTATTTTTTTCTATTGAAAATACTTGTTTAAATTCTACCAGTCTTTGACCCTTGCAATTATTGGTTGATAGAATAAATAGGAAGAGTAGGCTTAATATTTTTATCATAGTAGTATTCCCTAAGAAATTTTGAATGATGGGCATTTTTGCGAAATCTATAAAAACCACGGTAGTTTTATTTCAAATAATAAACTACCGCAGTCTCATTTGACAGGCTTTAAA
>JBMYXW010000660.1:0-2652 GCA_049608825.1 Chitinophagales bacterium | reverse complement strand
AAAGCTTTGAAGGCTCTCCTTCGAGTAAAGGCATTTTGCAGTACGATATGTGGGGTGTTGAACCTTCGATGCGTTGGGATTGGTACACTTTGAAGGCGAATATTTTGAAAACGGGTCTTCGCAATAGCTTGTTGGTTGCTCCAATGCCTACGGCTTCGACCTCTCAAATTCTCGGCAACAACGAATGTTTTGAGCCTTATACCTCCAACATTTACACCCGTCGGGTATTATCTGGTGAGTTTATTATTGTGAACAAACACTTATTGAAAGACTTGATTAACAGGGGTTTTTGGAACGACACCATGAAAAATGCTTTGATTGCTGCCAATGGTTCGATTCAAGGTTTTGATGGTTTGCCGCAAGATTTAAAAGATCTCTACAAAACGTCTTGGGAAATCAAGCAGAAAGTGGTCTTGGACATGGCTGCGGATAGAGGCGCATTTATTTGCCAAAGTCAAAGTATGAATGTGTTCTTGGAAAGTGCGAACTACAAGAAGCTTTCTTCCATGCACTTCTACGCTTGGAAAAAAGGCTTGAAAACAGGTATGTATTACCTCCGAACTCGTCCTGCTGTCGACCCAATTAAATTCACAGTCGATACGGCTCAACTACAACAAAAACAAGATTTTAGTAGTAATCGCCACCAAAATTCTGCTTTTAAAAAGCAACAACCACAAACAATGACGGCTCTTGCTTCTAATGGTGTGGAATCTGTTACCGTTACTGCGGATGATATTGCGAAGGTGAATGCTGCAAATGTTTGCAGTATTGACAATCCCGATTGTGAGGCTTGTGGAGCCTAAAGTAGAATGGAATTTATTCCGTTCATGAATCAAATAGAAACCGCAAATACTTTCTAAAAAGTATTTGCGGTTTTTTGTTTATTAAAAGAATTTTTGCTTGTTCACCTGCAATCACGAGATAGGTTTCCTAATATTGTTCATCAGATAGCTATTAATCTTCATCACCTTTCTGTTCCCTATCTTGGACTTTCTACTAAGTCGTCTGTTAGAATCTTCAACTATCTTCGTAAAGAACGGTACTTTTTCGTGAGAGGTTTTGCTTCTCTCAAAAAAATCTTAATAGGTATAAATAACCTTAGCCATCATCAGTTTTTTAACTCGTTAAAAAATTCCTCCAACGACATAGCTTCTTGTTCTCCTCTTTGAATTCGCCTTACTTCTTTGAAACCTTCCATAAGGCTTTCACGCAAAGTTATATACTGCAACAAAGTAGGTAAACGTTCACTGATTTCTTTCCATGTTTCTATTGGAACCAACACAGCAGTCTGCTTGTCCGTAGTGTCTGTTACATACTGAACATCAATTGTATTGACCATAATTTTTTAATTTTAAAATTGAATATACCTTAAAGAAGCAGATTTTTTGTTGGATTGGTTTCAACTTGGGTGAGATGAAGTTTAGTATTCAATTCTTTTGTGAGGTAGGTTTTAGGGAGCAACCAGAAAAAAGCATACGCAATCAATCATCAGTAGTCAAGGGCTTAGTCGATATATTTTGCGTACATTATTATTTGGATGCTCCCTTACCTCCAAAATACTCCTCAAACTGTAATTGTATGTAATTTTCGGCAGCCAAAAAGGGAGTGTTTTGGTGAAAAATAAGCCATATTTCTCCAAAGATTAAGATAATTGGAGAAATATGGTTTTCAAATATAGTTCATCAGATAGCTATTTTTGTGGTTGGAGTACTGAATTCTACAACAATAATGAAAGCTTTTATTTTTAACCTACCATCTTCAACAAATCCTCCAACTTATATTTCCTATACGCCGCTCTATCTTGTTTTTGCATTTGCAGTAATTCATTTTTGCTTTGAATATGCAGAAATAAAATAGGCTTCACATTAAAAATCTCTCCAAATTTAAGAGCTAAATCGGTGTTGATTTTTCGGTGGTCGTTCAAGACAGCACTCAGATTGCTCTCTTGGTAATCAATGTACTCTGCCAATTGTTTGCGCTTGACTCCCAATACATCCACCATCTGCTTCAAAAAATACCCCAAAGTCAAAATTTCTTTTGGATTGTCTTTTTTTAAGTAGGTTTCCATTTGCAAACGCAAGGATAACAATAAATTGCGTTTTCTGCGAGCAGGGGGAATTTTTTTGGAGGCTTCAATGATAACTCTTTGAAGTTCTTTGAATTCTTCGGTAGTAGTATCTACGGAATTATTTCCAAACCCTATGATTTCAAAATTGTCTGTTATTTTTGGCTTATTCATCTTTTGGCTGTTTATTTGGTTGAACAGTAGGGGAAATATTTAAGTACTTTTTTATCAACTCTGCGCCCCTGTCATCATCAATATACATTTTGTAACCCATTGCTATTCTTGCACCATATTTTTCTTGGTAGAGCGATATGAGTTGCGTTTTGCTGTCAAACGATAGGAAGCCCACATAATGCCCTTGCCCTAATTGAAAACTTTTATCACAGGCAAAAGCAATGAGACAACCTGCTACATTCTCATACTTTCCTTCACTTCCATAGTTATGCGGTGCTAACTCAACATTGTCCATATAGACCATTTCCTCGCCTACCAACGTAAGCATTAATAATCCTTCAAGGGTTTTAGGAGAATCTTTAACCCAACTTGTTAAAAATACCCCTACAAAATAGGAAAAAACGCCTAATTTC
>JBMYXW010000659.1:0-2654 GCA_049608825.1 Chitinophagales bacterium | reverse complement strand
TTATCTTTCATTTTACGCTCGAGTTTTTTCAACTCTGTTCTTTGTAACAAGAGCTTACGATCACGTTTCGGTTCATGATTATTATAAGATCCATTTTCATATTCTTGGATATACATGTTCCGCAAAAATAACTCGCCTTTTCTAAGTGTGGGTGCATCATAGGACGAGAACCTCTGCGAAGCAAATCAACTTCCAAAAGATGTACTTTAGAGCGACGTAATTTACGGCGTTTTTTTCGGTAAGGCTTCAAACCTGGCTCTCGTTTATTGACAGGAGATAAAATTTCAATGACAGTTACTAAGCGATTATTGGCAGCATCTCTAATCTCTATAATGGGGATGCGAACTTTTACAGAGGTCAAAGTTGGAACAGAAACCGAAACAGGTGAGAGGGTTTGTGTGTGTCCATCATCAAATACGAATTCTTGTAATTGGTTTTTTTTATGACAAAACAATATGCCCACATCGGGATATATAATTCCAACATCTTTTTCTGGATCAGTATCTTCAACTGCGTAATGTTCCAAACGAGCTACGTATTTTGGTCGAAGTAAAGGAGTCAACTGTTCCCGTATTTTATAAGCCATGGCATGGTGGACATCCGACCATAAGTAGCCTTCCAAATAAGGATCCATTCCTGGAAAAATATACGCCATATCATTGATTGTTTGCTGTTTATTTCCAACAAGAGAAGAAGTTAAAAAGTTGCAAGAAAAAACTTTTATTGAAGAAAGGGCCAACATCAAATGCAGTTTTGAATTTGCATTTGAGGCTTGTATTTGAATTTTATTATTTCCGTTTCTCCTCCACATTCTCTCCAATAGAAGTTTCATCCGCAGTTTGTTTGTGGTCTTCATCCTCTCGAATATCCATGCGGTATTTTTCAATAAAATCTTCCAGTCGATTCTCCAATTCTTTGTCACCCATCTTATAAGTTGGCGTAAGGCTTTCTTTCTCTGGAAACTGTTCGACATAAATGGTTTGACTCGGAAAGGCGAATCGAATGCCTAAGATATGCGCCAATTCCAAAATCCCTGAAATAATTTCTTGCCGAGCATGTAGTTCGTCATCCCAAGTAGAGACTTTGAAATAGACATTGAAGTAGATGGTGATAGACGAAGAATCCAAATCATTGAGATAGACATGATAGTATTCTTTGTGGGTATTGGGATGGTTGGTGATGACCTTTCTAAGCCCTTTCACAAATTTGAGAATCAACAAGGGAGGAGTTTCATAAGTTACCCCCAAATCTGATTCAAACCTTCGATAAACCCTTAGTCCCAAATTGTTGATAGTCATATCTGCCAATCGGGCATTTGGCACATAAATCAAAGAATTGTCACGAGTTCGCAATCGAGTAGAACGAAAACCCACATTTTCAACCTTTCCCTCCAATGCCTCAAAAGAAATTCTATCTCCAACTTTGAAGGGCTGGTCTAAGAAAATCATCATCGAACCAAATACATTTTTGATGGTATCTTGCGCCGCCAAAGCCACCGCAAGCCCTCCAATAGAAATACCTGCCAAGAGTGCGGTGACATTGACCTCCAAATCTTTTAGAATAAAAAAGGTACCTACAATAACTGCCAAGGCTTTCATCAACTTTCGTAGTAAAGGAAGCAATTGTTTGCCAATCACTGGATTTCCCTTCAATGCAAACTGATCTATATAAGCCTCTGCGAGATTGACCATTCGGATGGCAAAAATGATACAAAAGACGATGAAAACGATGTGAATTGCAGGAAGTAAATAAAAAGATACGGAAGAACTAAAGTTCATTTCGGGAAAAAACCATATAATCATTCTAACAATAATCATTAGGCTCAAAATATTCCCTGCCTGCGAAATCAGGTCTTTTTGGATATACAGTTTTCCGAATTTGGTGTCAGACAAACGATGGACTGCTATCCTAAAAAGCAGCTTCAAAAACTTATGAAAAACAATGCTGAACAATATCAACACAAAGATTCCTATCCATTGCCAAACTTGCAATCCTATGATTTTTTGATGAAAAAAAGGAGGCAGTTTTTTTGTATATTGCTTTAAATCAAAAGGATATAGGTCATTGTATAAAATAGGGATTTTTTCAACAGATTCACCAGAATAGTACCAATAAGAACCTTTTTTTTCGAGGTAAATATCTTTCAATTCTTCAAAAGGCACATATACAGATTTGTTATTGCGAGTGCTATCTGTATGGTTTTCTTCGGTAGGAACTTCATCCCAATCTACCGCCAAACCTTTGGCAGCGTATATTTTCTTTAGTTGAACCACCCATTCCTCTCGTTCTTCTAAACTTCCTTCTCGAATGGTCTTGGCAGCAATAGCAGGTTTGTAATGTTTGGCTTGTAAATAATGAAGATGGGTATAAATGGTACGTGCAGGATTTCGGAGACTGTAACTTCCTTCTGGGATATTGGGTTGGGCTTCAATACTTGGCGAAACCAAACATTGAAGGAAAAGCAGCAAAGATAAAAATAGAATTGTGCGATATTTTGAAGGCATGGAAGTGGTCTTGAAAATAAGGTTATTGTTCAATTTCGTTGTTAAAAAGCGAAAAAAATACAGTTTATTATTAAGGCATTGAAGAAGTACAAAACCTAAGGCAAACTAAAATATTAAATTAGGCAGTTATAAAAATTAAATCGCTCGCTT
>JBMYXW010000658.1:2426-2654 GCA_049608825.1 Chitinophagales bacterium | reverse complement strand
TTTTTGGGTGTTTGAGGCTTCAAAGGTAAGTAATCCATCAAAATTAAGGCGGAAATTAAAATCAAAATTTCAAAAGGTATATTTGAGGATTCAAGAGTTAGTATTTAGTAAATGCAAACGGAGGGCTTAATACTTGCCTTTTCCCAATTTTGAGATTAGAACTTGGTGAAGTGAAAAGGAATTTTTAGCTTTATCCAATAAACTAAAAAACAAACCCTTCAATTTGCA
>JBMYXW010000658.1:0-2416 GCA_049608825.1 Chitinophagales bacterium | reverse complement strand
CTCTTTGTGGTCACAAAATGGAGATGCTCCTCGTATGTATTTTGACCATCTCACAATACAAGAGGGCTTGTCGCACAATACTGTTCATTGCCTACTCCAAGATCAATATGGTTATATCTGGATAGGAACACAAAATGGATTGAACAAATACGATGGCTATGATTTTGAAGTCTATCGTTCTAATGATGAATCGAAACCTTCAAATGGGTTTGTCGGAAAAATTATTTCCTCCCTCTACGAAGACCGAGAAGGTAATTTGTGGGTGGGTACACGAAAACATGGCATCAATCTTCGCCGCAATTTACAAGGTAGGTTCTCTAATCATCAGTCAGACTCTGCTTTTGCAGCCATCAGAGGACACGAAATTTCCAATTTTTTTGAGGACAAAGCAGGGAATATATGGATAAGTTCTGTTGGAGGTGGTGTATTGAAATACAACCTAAATACCCAACAATCAGAACACTTCAACCGTGCAAAAAATAAATTATACAGCGACTTTGCCTTTGACGTGATTGAAGACAATAAGGGTAGAATATGGGTTGCAACAGCAGGAGCAGGATTGAACTTACTGAAAGAAGATGGTCAATTTACATTGGTAAACGTGAATTTACCAAATGCTCCAAACATGGATAGTTATCGAAAGACACTCTATTTAGACAGTGAATTTCTTTGGGTAGGAACAGAAGGAACAGGCTTGTATCGTATGAATTTAGAAGACCAAAGTTTTGTCCATTTCCCAAAAGGAAAAGGCGAAAAAAATGTAAATTCCAATGGAATACGAGACATGCACAGAGCCGAAGATAGAAGACTATTTATTGCCACAGATGGAGGAGGTTTGAATATTTACAACCCCACTACCGACCAAATAACCCAACATACTTATAATGCCAATAACAATACGGCACTTAATAGCAATGCCTTGTTGTGTTTTTTGGAAGACCAAACAGGAAATATTTGGATAGGTACTTACAATGGTGGAATCAACATACTAAAAGCAAATAAGACAAGATTTGAAGTCTTTCGCCCAGTATTGGGACAAGGAGAAGACTTGGCACATCGTTCTATTTTGTCACTTCACCAAAGCCAAGATGGCAAGATTTGGGTGGGAACAGATGGAGGCGGATTCAGTTGGTTCAACCCCAAAGACCACCATTTCTCCAATTCGTTTTTTACCTACAATCCCTCCAAACCTCAATTCATTGGAGGAAATGTTGTGAAGACTATTTTTGAAGACAGTCAAGACCGTTTGTGGTTAGGTGTTTTCGCACAACCCTGCAATATCTACAATCCCAAAACCGAAACCTTTCAAGTATTTGACCCCCAAAATCAACCCTATTTTTCTGTTGGGGCAAGTGCCTGGTCAATTGCCGAACAAAAAGATGGAACAATTTGGATAGGTACAATTGGAGATGGATTGCAGATTATCAATCCCATCACCCAAAAAGTCATCGTTTTTGGTTCTAATGAGGAAAATATGCGAGGGCTTGCCCAGAAGAATATCATTGTAGTATTTGTAGATAAAGACGACCAAGTGTGGGTAGGAACGGCAGATAAAGGATTGAATTTGTGGAAATCAGATGAACAACGATTTTCGCATTTCAAACACGATGCCAGCGACAGTTTATCCTTGAGTGACAACGAAATAAGAGCTATTTTTCAAGACAACACGGGGACTATTTGGATAGGAACAGAAGGAGGTGGACTCAATCGTTGGTTGGGCGGAGGCAAGTTTGAACACATTACCAAAGAGGATGGTTTGATTGCCAACAGCGTCATGGGCATCACTGAGGATAGGGACGGATTGATTTGGGTTTCTACCTTTGAAGGTATCAGTCGCCTCAATCCAACGACCAATACTACCCACAATTTTGATTTTCACAGAGGGCAAAACCACAATCAATTCAATCAAATGGCAATTCTGACTGCTGAAGATGGGCGGCTTTTTTTTGGAGGTATCAATGGCCTCAATGCCATCTATCCCAATCAAGTAGTAGAAGACGATGCTGATTTTGACATTCTTTTCACTGACTTCAAGATATTCAACGAATCTGTACCCATAGGTAAATTGCCCAATCGCCCTACTATTTTAGAACAACCCATTGAAGTAACCGAACGGGTAAACCTTCAATATTACGATAATTCCTTTTCTATAGATTTCGCTGTAATGGATTATACCAATTCGCTCGAAAATACCTTTGAATACAAAATGGAAGGCTTTGACGAAAAATGGAGAACCGTAGCAGTGAGTCAGCACAGCGCAAGTTATACCAATTTAGACCCCGATAGTTACACCTTCAAAGTACGGCATAGAGGGAATGAATCATCCATTGAAGTGTATATTGCGCCTCCTTTTTGGGAAAGATGGTGGTTCAAGATACTCACTTTTTTGTTGCTTGTTGGATTGGCGTATATGAGT
>JBMYXW010000657.1:0-2655 GCA_049608825.1 Chitinophagales bacterium | reverse complement strand
TCGAGATGCTACAAGCATACTCATATTCATAAAAAATAGAACTGATTAGCCCTGCGACAATTTGGGGGGGCGGGTAGAGATATTGGTTGGGACACAGCAGAACTGCCCGATGGTAGTTTGGTAACAATTGCTACAAAAGGCTATAATAGTGGAGAGGACGATATTTATATCATTAAAACTGATGCAGAAGGAAACTTTCAATGGGAAAAAACATTTGGAGGAATTGGTAGGGATGTTTCTGTTTATATATCAATTGATAATGACAATCAAATATTTCTAAGTGGCTTAACATTTGATACTCCTACCCAAAATGCAGCAACAATAATTTTGAAACTGGATACTATGGGCAATGAAATATTTAGAAAGACTTTATTATATACGCCAGGTAAAGACCATTGTGGAGCATACATTTTTCCTGCTCTTGAAAAGGGATACATTATGCATGGTTGTATGGACACGATTATCAATGAAGGAGAATTCGATTTGCCCCATTATGTAGGAAAATTGGATGAAGAAGCGAATATCGAATGGATGACTTTCTTCAATGAAGCCCGTGAGAAATGGGTGGCGAATATCTATGAGATGTCCGATGGACACATCATGGTAGTGGGTATTGACAAAAATCATCCCGAAACAGCCGTCAACGACAATTCTGGTTTTTTAGCCAAACTCTCACCACAGGGCGAAATACTTTGGCAGCGAAATTATCAAGGTTTGGACAAATCATGGCAAATTCAAGACATGTGTTTGACCTTGGACGGCGGTTTCGCTTTGACGGGGCGTTACAGCAATCGCTTCAATGAACCCGACAATGAAGGAGATGTATGGTTGTTGAAGGTAGATAGCATGGGTTGTTTGGAGCCAGGTTGTGGAAGTGACTTGATTCGAGTCGATGCGCCTTTTGTCTATACGGATATTGAAGAAGTTCCTACGATTCCTTCGGGTGGATTTTCTATTTATCCCAATCCCCTTTCCACCGAAAGCAAAGTCTATTTTCATTCTTCTACTTCAACAGTTGATTTCCTGCAAATCCACGATTTGACGGGTAGATTGGTCTTTAGTTCTTCTATTTCTGTAGGTACAAAAAAATTCTCTTTGAAGGGCTTGGGTTTGAAACAGGGAATGTATGGGTGCAGTGTATTGTATCAAGGGAAGGTTTTGCAGCAGCAAAAGATATTGGTCGTGGATTGATTTTTGGTTCTTTGACAATTTTTACAAAACCACAGAATCTACATTCTGCTCTCTCATCAAAATATTGAGAATGAACAAGGAGAAAAGGGAATGTAGATTCCCTGATATTACTATCGCAAAAATTGTTAAAGAATCTGATTTTTTAGCCTGTACTTTCTGTAATTGATAAATATCTGCTAAAAGCAACAGCTTTTAGCAGATATTCATTTTCTTGTTAATGAACGGAATAAATTCCATTCTACTTTTATAAAAAATCACTCCACCGTCACCGACTTCGCCAAGTTCCGAGGTTGGTCCACATTGCAGCCCCTCAAAAGGGCAATGTGGTAAGCCAGTAATTGAAGCGGAACAGTAGATAAAAGTGGGGTCAATGGCTCGGCTGTTTCGGGTATTTTCACCACAAATTCTGCCAAGCCTTCAATGATTGTGTCTTTTTCGGTGGTAATCGCAATGATGCGTCCCCCCCTTGCTTTGACCTCTTGAATATTGCTGACAATTTTTTCGTAGGCACTTTCATTCGTTGCCATTACGACCACAGGCATTTGTTCGTCAATCAAGGCAATCGGGCCATGTTTCATTTCAGCAGCGGGGTAGCCTTCTGCGTGAATGTAGGAGATTTCCTTCAATTTGAGCGCACCTTCCAAAGCCACAGGAAAATTATAACCACGCCCCAAATATAGGAAATGATTTACATCTTTGAACTCCCCTGCAATGAACTCCAATTGTTCTTCGAGCTTCAATGCTTGTTCAATCTTGGTAGGAATTTGCTCCAATTCGGTCAATAATTGTTGGTAACGAGCTTCGGGCAATGTACCTTTTTGGTGTGCCAATCGAAGTGCCATCAAGGTCAAGATGGTCAGCTGTGCGGTGAAAGCCTTTGTAGAAGCCACGCCAATTTCGGGGCCTGCATGGGTATAAATCCCTGCATCCGTTACCCTTGAAATCGTAGAACCGACCACATTGCAGATACCCAAAATAGTTGCGCCTTTGGACTTTGCCAATTCGAGAGCCGCCAAAGTATCCGCCGTTTCGCCTGATTGTGAAATGGCTATCACCACATCGTCTTCGTAAATGATGGGATTGCGATAGCGAAATTCAGAAGCATATTCTACTTCCACAGGGATTCTCGCCAAATCTTCAAACAAGTATTCACCGACCAAACCTGCGTGCCAAGAAGTACCACAAGCCACAATGAGGATGCGTTTAGCATTGACCAGTTTTTGTTCATAGTCTTTGATGCCACCCAACATGATGAGGCTTTTTTTGAGGTTGAGACGACCTCGCATACTGTCGTGAATGGATTTTGGTTGTTCATTGATTTCCTTTATCATGAAATGGTCGTAACCTCCTTTTTCGAGCATCTCCAAGTTCCACATCAACTCTTCTACAACTGGTGTTTGGATTTGATTGTCTATGGTTTTGATGGTCAGACCTTCATTGAGATCTAAAACCGCCATTTCTTCG
>JBMYXW010000656.1:0-2657 GCA_049608825.1 Chitinophagales bacterium | reverse complement strand
CCCTACCACTTTCATAAGATGGGGTTCTTTCTCCTGTGAAAGATTCTAAAATATCCTTAACCTCTAATGCTTGATCCCATAACTTCCTATCCGTCTTTCTAATATCTCCAGAAGAATCAAAAGGATCATTATTGCGAAACCATTCATAAACAAAAGCATTCTTTGTAGATGTTATTAAGCTACAATAAAAAGAAATAGCTTCTTCTTTCTTTTGTTCTAATAAGTAAATACTAAATAAATCTCCTATGTTTTTCATATTGAAAATATGTTTATTATAAATAGGCAATGATTTGGTAATAAATAATCAAATGGCAATTAAGCCAAAATTAAGAATATCCCTTATTACTTTCTCATACTGAATTCCAAAAAACAGTGCGGAAAAGTTCTTTTACATCTAAGAGTTCTTGTTCTCCAAGCCTCACCCAAACAAGTCATCCACCACCAACACATTCTGAATCAGCCCCAAACTATGTTGATTGTGCTTCAACCCAAAAGTAGTAATTTCAAAATTACCCTTGTATTTCTAAAGGCTGAGTAGAAAATTACTATTGTATTTCTAAATTCTAAATATTTATTTTAGCTCCATCACCTCTACAATCCTCTCCACATTCACATGTTTCCCAAACAGTTCAATCGCACGTTTGACCTTTTGAGGTGTTTTGGTATTGATTTTCACCTCTATTTGGTTTAGTTTGGTAATGGCTTCATAAGTATCATAATTGGTTCGGATTGTAGGAATGTGGTAGCGTTTTAAGAAATCGGCATTTTTTATAGAAACATCCTCATTACCAGTGAGAACCAAACCTGCAAGGTGCGGTTCGGTATTTTGCAGTTTCCAAAAATCTCGCAGTCTATCCAAAGCCGTATTCAATCGTCGACTACTGACCATGAGTAAGTATTCTACATCATTGTTGAGATGGTGTTTTTCGGTGAGTGAACCTGCCAAAGAACCTTGCACCAGATTGCCGAGTCCTTCGCTACAATACAACAATTCACCTTTCAACATTTTTTGGACAGTGGACATTTGCGGATACGCTAACTCCTTTTCAAAAGGCAAAAAACCAAATACTTCAACACCCAATTGCCCCAAACGTTTGAGAAGATATTTTTGAACCTTCTCCATTTTATGCTCCAAAACTTTATTGATAATCACCCCATAAACCTTGACTCCTGCATATTCAAAGAAGTGTTTGCAAAGCATCAAACGGTCAACTGTACTCCCAATTCCACCTTCTACCACTATAATAACTCCTGTACCCAAAGTCTTGGCTACTTGAGCATTGGAGTAATCAACGACTGAACATACCCCAGGATGTCCTGTACCTTCATAGACGACTATCTCATGGCTTGCCTCCAATACTTTTGCCGCATTTTGGAGCGAATCGGTCAATTCCTGGTAGTTTGGATTTTCGATGTAATCCGTGACCATGCTTCCCCCTGCAATGATGGGGCTGTGAACAGGCGGATTTAGAGGGAACTCCATAATATCGGCAAACAAAACGGCATCTTTATCCACTCTATGACTGCCTATTTCCAAATATTTTTCACCACAAGGTTTGCAGTAGCCCACATTTTTGCCACGGTTTTTGAGGGCATCCATCAGCCCTAAAGTCGAAGTTGTTTTACCTACATGTTGATTGGTTGCTGCTATGTAAACCTTTCCTTGAATCATTTTTTAGGTGTGTTTAAGTTATTTGTGTGTTTGTGTTGATTTTGTGTTTTATTCGAGTATAATTTGTTCTTCGTCAAACGAAAGAGCTGTAAAAATTCCCAGACCTCCTTCAATATTCGATTCAATTCTTGCAGCTCTTCCCAAAGGACTACCGTTGGCATTGATGGCATCGTTGACGGTGTCAAGATAATCATAAAAGTCTTTTTGGATATTGTAAAGCCGAACCGTAATTGTATCTTTTTGGTCAAAATTGAAGCCTGTTCCTCGCAAACTCCTTTGATTGGCGATTGATTTGTCCGAAAAAGACCAATGATAAAGTGAATCAGGATCATTACTTTCAGAATTGTCAAACCATACATGGTAGTAGTTTTCAATGTCTTTTTGGTCGTCAAAAAACATAATGACCGATGCTTGTGACGAATCGTTGAGTGAGTAAGTAATAGTGTCAATCTGTACAATGTCCTTAAAAGAGGTTGTAGCACTTACCTTTCTACCAAAACCATCTTCGACCTCCAATGTATAAGGAAATTCATCGTATTTGACAAGTCCGCTTGTGCCAATATAAAAATTTAAACTGTCAATATACACCAAAGTATCCGTTTTCCCCAAATGTGTGATGGTTACCTCTGCATCACCAATGGATTGAAACGCTCCTACATCAAAATAGCTGGTACTTTGGGTAAGAGATAGAATATATGGTAAATTGGGTTCGATATAAGATTCTACGACCAATTGACTCTCAATGGGCGGCAAATCTATTTCTACGATTTTTTCGCAAGAAAGTAAAAAGATACTGCAAAAAAAGAAAAATAGTATGGTAAAAGAAATCGTATGTTTCATTCTGTAAAATTAGTCAATATAGTAGGATGGAATTTATTCCGTCCAAAAACAAAGTTAAATGTAGATTGATATTAGTCAATATAGTAAGGCGGAATTTATTCCGTCCAAAAACAAAGTTAAATGTAGATTGATATTAGTCAATATA
>JBMYXW010000655.1:0-2658 GCA_049608825.1 Chitinophagales bacterium | reverse complement strand
TGGAAAAATGAGGCGAACTCACCGGGCCGCATGTTTTCGCACCTCACGCCGAGCATGCCGACGTCCCTGACCCCAAATTCACCCAGCGTATCTTTAAGATTATTGATTGCATGTAGGTTTACGCCTTCGTTTTCGGTCAATGCCAATAGATAACCCATATCCAATAAGTCGAACTGGTCGGGTAGGTTTTCGTCAAAAATATTGTCTTTGAAGGCTTCCAAACCTGCTTCAATTGCCCTGTTTACTTTGATTTCGGAATTGTCAATCAAGACTACATGGCGACCATTGTCCTGCAAAAACTTGCCAATCAAACGTGCACCTGCATTTGCTCCAATAATGGTGATACCATCTGAATTGTCCATCGTGATGTTCAGTTTTTTGGCAAAAATACGAGCCGTCAGAGCAGTGAACAAAACCGTTCCCAATACAATCAAAAACACCAAAGGAGTCAGCATATTTGCCCCTTCAATTCCTTTTTCTACGAGCTTCAATCCAAATACGGAAGCTATCCCTGCTGCTACAATTCCACGAGGGCCAACCATTGAAATAAATATTTTTTCTCGATAGTTCAATACGCCTCCATGTGTACTTACAAAGACACTCAAAGGTCGAAGCACCAACAAAACAATCAAGAATAGAATGAGTGTATTGACATCCAACAATTGCAAGTCAGCTACACTTATATTGGCAGAAAGCGTGATAAACAAGACCGAAATTAACAAAACGGTCATGGATTCCTTGAAGTTCAAAATGTCTTTGAGATAAGGAACACCCATATTTCCGACAGCCATTCCCATCACCACTACCGTCAATAAGCCAGATTCGTGCGCCAATAAATCCGACACCACAAAAACGAATAAGACCAGTGCTAAGGTGAATACATTGATGAGATAATGTGGCACTAAATGATTGGTCAGCAGATATTTGAGCAAATAAGCTCCGCCAAAACCCAAACCCGTTCCAACAACCAATATTTTGGAAAATTCGCTAAAAGCTACACTCGTAAATGCCTCACCACCATGACCTCCTGCCCCTACTAAGATAAATTCAAATACCAGCACGGCAACCAATGCTCCAACTGGGTCAATCAAAATTCCCTCCCACTTCAATACCGTTGAAGCATTCTTGTTGAGGGGAACATTTCGGAGAATCGGTGCAATCACCGTTGGTCCAGTAACAATTATCAAAGCGGCAAATAAAAACGCCATGTTCCACGATAAGCCCACCACAAAATAGGCCGCCAATGTGCCGCCTAAGAAAGTAATCAGCGAGCCAACAGTTATCAACCTCAAAATAGTCGTTCCGCTTTTTTTCACCTCCTCTTTTTTCAAGGTCAATCCTCCTTCAAAAAGAATGATACCAATCGACATCGAAACGAAATAAAAGAAACTATTGGCTGGAAACAGTCCATGCCCTGCTGCATCAATAATTGGGGTAATGAACTTGTGTCCTACAAAATATTCTGCAATGGGACCAACTCCCAAACCCATCAAAATCAAGGGCAAAATGGCGGGAACTCTTATTTTCCAAGCTATCCATTGCCCCAAAACGCCTAGTATTACTATTCCTCCTAATTCAATCATATCTATCTGTTGAAAATTTTATTATTTTTTTTAATTCCTAACCTGGCCTAGCCAGTACCATAAAACTCAACAAGTTCAAAACCTTATTTGATGTTGAGTGTAAAACTTAACGTATTGCGAAAATCAAAACTCATAAATCATGTAATCTTAAATCCACCTAATCATGTGCATAAAACGATTCCCTTATAGTGTGGATGTATGATAGATGATATTTGAAGTATGATTTGTGCCATGATAGAGTTCTCTCATTACTTAGTATCTAATCTCCCCCACGCCTATCACACTCGCATTTTGTCGATAAAAATTGTAATCTTCCACTGTCACATTTCCATCCACATTGCAGTCCGCATCCGTATAACCGTTGAGTTCTGCAATGTGATTGGTAAAAAAATTGAAGTCATCAACATTTACAACTCCATTGCTGTCAAAATCTCCCGCCAAACAAGCCATTTTTCCGCCTGTCAAAGTCACCATTTGCGAACTGCCTCCTTCAATATTATTAGCCACGCCAAAGTCAAATGCTGTTTCGTTCGGCAAGGATACTAAATTTGAACTTAAAATGCCAAGATGGTGTCGACTTTTGACAGAAATAAAATAATCACCATTTCCCAAAGCCGTAAAAACCGTTCCATCCGAGCCATCTGTTCCCACGACCGTTCCATCCTTCAATACGATACAAGCCGCTTGTCCCGAAATTTGAGATTTGTCGGTTGAGTTTCGCACTTCCAACAAAATCCAATCTACACTGTTTGCAGAAAGTTCTTCAAAAGATTCAGAACCATTGTAGTTCCACGGAGAAAGATTGAAGGGCTGCTGCAAGGGTATTGAAGTAGCAGATAAATAGTAGTAAGAGAAATAGGTGCTTGGGCAGTATTTTGAGGCAGTTAGGGATTGAATTCATTTGTATTAGCGTTTTGAATATGAATAACAAATTACAATAGTACAAGGGCAAACCAAATTATTGAACAACCAATTAAGGATGACTGTTTACGAGTCACGATAATAAAGATTTTCAGTTTCAAGATATGGCATTTTTTTGAAATTTCAATAGTAAATCGTTTTCATTTTCATTCTT
>JBMYXW010000654.1:0-2668 GCA_049608825.1 Chitinophagales bacterium | reverse complement strand
TCCCCATCTTGTCGATGAATTTGATACCTGTATCGACATTTCCTTTGGGGGCTTTCTCAATTTTACCCTCCAACAAATCCTTTGCTATATTTGGATTGATGGCAAAAGGACGAGCCATTCCGATAAAATCCAGTTCATTGTTTTGAAGGGCTTCTTCCATCACCTTTCGGGTCAAAAAACCACCTGTCAGCATCAAAGGCACATCTGTAATGGCACGAGCCTTGACAATGAAATCTGCAAAAAAAGCTTCCCGTTCTTGGGTACTTTTTTTCACACTTCTACCCATCATAGCAGCCCGCTCATAAGTGCCACCCGACACTTCAATCATGTCCATGCCTTCCTTCGCCAAGAGCTGAATCACCTCTAAAGATTCTTCTTCCGTAAATGCGCCACGCTGAAAATCGGCAGAATTGATTTTGGTACCAATTGGATAATTTGCCCCTACTTTGGCTCGAATGTTTCGGTAAATCTCCACCACAAAACGGGTTCGGTTTTCCAAAGAACCGCCCCATTTGTCGGTGCGAAGGTTGGTGAGGCTTGACAAAAATTGACTCACCAAATAGCCATGCGCTCCGTGAATCTGAACACCTTTGAAACCCGCTTTCTTTGCCACCAAAGCCGTTCTTCCAAAACCTTCGATAATCTCCCAAATTTCGGCTTCGGTCAATGGACGGGGCTTTTTGAAGAAGCCTTTCATTATCGGCAACAATACATCCGAAGGGCTGACCACTTCTTTGTTGAACTTTGGAGCTTGCCGCCCAGGATGATTGATTTGCATCCAAAGATGTGTGCCATTTTCTTGGGTCGCCATTGCCCATTGGGTCAATTCGGTCAAGTATTTTTCGTCCTCGACAACAACGTTGTGTGCTTCCCCCAATGCTTTGGAGTCCATCATTACATTGCCTGAAATGAGGATTCCTGCACCTCCTTTGCCCCATGTTTCGTAGAGGCGAATGATGCGGTCAGAAGGTTTGCCGCCTTTATCGGCGTTGTTTTCACTCATGGCAGATTTGACGATTTGGTTGGGAATCGTGACTCCACAAGGGAGGGTAAAGGGTTGGTTTATTTTGTTCATTTGTGGGTGGTTTATATTTTACAAAAACATATAGCGATACGAAAAATCGTCCACATCTCTATTCGCTTCCAGTGTGTTGTAATATTGTTTGAAGGTTCGTTGCCTTGCTTTTGACCTATCTGTGTAATTGAGTTTGTAGATTTCCAAAGTAATTTTGGCTCGTTCTTTGTCTTCTTCCGAAATACCTGAATCTTGCCGCACTTCAATCTCATAAGTCCGAAAATTGAAAATGAAATAACGGTTAAACTCATAAGCAACATCATCGGGCTTCAACAATTTCTCATCAAACGTATCTCCTTTTTCTTGACAAAAATGACACGCCAAAAATAAATTCTCCCATTGATATGCCAATAAAGGATATTTGGATTTTGGGCGAAAATGTTCAATCGTCTCTTTAATCATAGCTCCCATTGGAGAGCCATCACAAAAAGAACAGTGATTAGTCGTCATTTCCTTCAAGTCGGGCAGTAATTTGTGGTTAACTCTCTTTCCTTCAATCTGTTTCCATTGAAACTTAAACTTAGGATTTTTACTCAATTTTTCTTTATATTCTTCCCCCCAAGCCTCCCAATCTTTCTAGAAGGATACTATATTTTATCTATTGAAAATAAAAGAGAAAAATATACTTTTTCATTCATTAAAATATAATTTTTTAGAAGGGAGCATCCAAATAATAATGTACGCAAAATATATCGACTAAGCCCTTGACTACTGATGATTGATTGCGTATGCTTTTTTTTGGTTGCTCCCTAAATCCTCAAACCTTGTGCTTTTTAGGCAAGACTTGAATTTTCACTCTCCATAATCTCACACAATTCAAATAGTAAAAGGGGGCTTGTAAGTAAATTTTTTTGAAAAAATCAAAACAATGTTGCAACATTGATTGTATTTACATTAAATTTGTAGTCACAATGAAAATCGAACAAGAAATACAACAGGCTCGCTTCAAAAGTGAACACCACAAAGCGCATATCAACATCCTTTTTACGGCTGCGTTGCTCACTCAACAGACTGCAAAAGGATTGAAACCTTATGGAATCACTTCTCAACAGTTTAATATTTTGAGAATACTCAAAGGTCAATACCCAAATGCTGTGACGGTTAAACAGTTGAGTGCAAGGATGATTGACAAAATGTCCAATGCTTCCAGACTGGTCGAAAAGCTTCGTAAAAAAGAATTGGTCGTCCGAACCGAATGTCCGAAAGATAGAAGAAGGGTGGATATAGTATTGACGGATAAGGGAATGACACTTGTTGATACTGCAACGAAGGCGATTAATGAAGCTTTGAATCAGCATTTGCAGAATATTTCTATTGAAGAGGCTCAAATTATCAATGGGGTATTGGATAAGATGAGAGGTTGAAGAAATGGTGGAATGGTAAGACTGAGGAATTGAAGGGGTGATTCATGCCTCAGATAAATAAAGACGTTTTAGTAAAACGTCTCTACATGGACTTGAAAACATAAACACAATTATCAACATAAATACATTTATCAACATGAGAAACACAGTATTATTAACATTGATTGCATTTTTTACTTTGTCTTTCACCACTCCAACGGAGACGACTACCTACAATGTAGATACAGAA
>JBMYXW010000653.1:0-2672 GCA_049608825.1 Chitinophagales bacterium | reverse complement strand
CTTTTAAATCATTCTACAAATAGTACCGCAGCTATGCTGCTGAAATATCAAATTACTTCTGTTCCACGGTATTAAGCAAACTAAAATATTAAATTAGGCATTTATAAAATTTAAATCGCTCGCTTACAAAGTATTGTTTGAATTTGCATTTGAATTTGCCTTAGTGATGACTTGAAAGTGACCGTAGAATAAATTTTTATCTATAAATATGAAAGAGTTCAAAGAATTTTTCGCTGAAAAAGCATTTTTAGAAATGCCGTGGTTGGTTGCTTATGTACTGGTTATATTAATAGTAACTTGGTTCTTAGCCAAATTATTTGCCCGAATATTTGACCGTTACATTCTTCAATCTACAAGCATTATCAACAATGACCCAACGAGTTATCAATTTGTCAAACACTTAGGCAGAGCGTTTATATATACCTTGGGATTCAGTGTTGCAGCCTACTCCATTCCATCTCTTCGCAGCATTTCGACCTCTTTGTTGGCAGGTGCAGGAATTTTGGCTGCCATCGTAGGATTTGCATCTCAAAGTGCTTTTTCAAATATCATAAGTGGCTTGTTCATTATTATTTTTCGCCCTTTTCGAGTGAATGACCACTTGACCATTGATCAAACTACTTTTGGCGTTGTAGAGGATGTAACACTGCGGCATACGATTCTGAAAAGTCCTGAAAATAGACGTATCGTGATTCCCAATTCGGTAATGAGCGACAAAATCATATTGAATGCCCATCTCAATGATCATCGTGTATGCAAGTTCATCGAAATGAGCATCAGTTATGAATCCAATGTCAATCAAGCGATGGAGATTATGCGAGAACACATCGAAAGTCATTCACTTTGTATTGATACTCGCACAATGGAACAAATTGAAGATAGACAAGCAAAAGTACAGGTGAAGGTTTTGAGACTGGAAGATTCGGGAATTCGTTTGCGAGCATGGGCTTGGGCAGCCAATAATGCAGACGCTTTTGACATGACCTGCGACATGAATAAGATTTTATTGGAGCAGTTCCAATTGGCAGGCATCGAGATTCCTTATCCGCATAGAGTAGTTCTAAATAAGAAAGCCGAGTAAATATTAAAATTTATTTTCACTCATACCTAACCTTATACTGCTTTCGCAAATTCTCAAACAATTCCTTACTATATTCCATTTGTTGAGCTGCTTTCCAATCCTCCAAAACCTTCGTTTTTACTTCTTCAAAAGGCTTCAATTCTTTTGTCGCAATTTTTTCAATATAAATCAAATGTACACCATAGCCCGACTGAATAGGTTCAGTCCAACCACTTTTTTCTACTCCAAATAAAATACTTGCAAATTTCTGCCCAAACAATTGCCGAACATGGTCTATGTCCCTTGCAGCATAGTAGGATTGGAGGTGAAAAGGGTCTCCAATTTTTGATTGTTCAAGACCTTCAAAATTTTGATTTTTGATTTCGTTTAGCATCTTTTTGGCATCCTTTTTAGCTTGGGTACGTGTGTCGGGATTGAAGTAGAATTGGTGGAAATCAAAGGTTTTGGAGCTTTGATATAAGTGAGGTTTTTCTTGGTAAAATTCCTGCAATATTTCCTCCGATGCTCTTTGGGGAGTGGTTAAGTCTTTGACCAAAAATTCATATTTCTGTTTGAGTCTTCGTCGGATGATTTCGTCGTTGTGGTCAAGATTCATTCGCAGGGCTTCTCTGTAGAAAATCTCTGCTTTCACTTCTGCTTCAATAAGTCCTTGAAGAATAAGACTATCGGGTGACTGATTCCAATTTTGATAGTAGGCTTTGGTGAGTCTGTCAATATCGCTTTGGTCAATGATGATGTCGTAATTGCCTGCTTGTTCCTCGTTTCGGTTTAGAAAACCGTACAGTAGAAAAAGTAATCCGCCTAATAGGAGGAAGTGAACGAGAGGATCTTTGAATATTTTGGTCATGGATTTATGCACGTGCTGTTTTTGTTGAATATATACTTCTAAAGAAAAACTACAAAAGTCTAAATCGGGGACTTATTTTATTGGCAATCCTAAACAGCTACCAACCGATATAATAACTTAGCAATAAAGCCATTTATCCCTACCCTTCTGGCGGTACTGCCCCAAAGACTTGCGTCACATAAATACCTTTTTTCTTGCTGTCGTATTTTGCAACTGTTCCTACCCTAAAAAAATCTGTATGGATGAGGTTTTTGTAGTGTCCAGAAGAATTTTTCCAGTTGATGGCGATATCTTTGGCGGCTTCATTGTAGGTTGGAGCTTCAACTCGAATTAGTTTTCCATTTTGGGTAATCATGGTGAAGCCCAAATATTGCAGGTTTTCGCCCACCATTCTGTGCCTACAATTGAAGATTCGACTGCGTTCCAATACGCTTTTTCGCTCCTTGCCTCGCTGATTGTGTGTGAGTTTACCCAATTTCAAAACATAATCGTTTTGCAATTCAGCTGCTTTTTTGAGGCAGTTGTCTCGCTCTAATGCTGTGCGTCTTTTTTTTGACCGCAACTTGTTGATTTCCTTGTGTACCAAATCTTCCAACAAAGGGGCATCAAAACGCCTCACATCAATCGTTTGATCTGCTTTTCTTCTATTAATCGGTCTGTCCACTTCTCTTTCGTTTCCTTCAATTCTAATCGGAGGTGATTGGTTTTGAGTTTGAAGAAAACAGGCATTAAGTGATGTTAAAA
>JBMYXW010000652.1:0-2673 GCA_049608825.1 Chitinophagales bacterium | reverse complement strand
ATTCTTTATAAAAAATATCTGTTCCTTTTATTGTATGATCAAACTCAGCCGCCACATTAGATTTTGGATTACCTATATTAAAAGCTATTCTAACCAATGCTTCCGAATGTGCTTTCCTAAAATCAGACCAAGTATAATCTTTCAATCCTTTTTTATAACCATTATAAGCTGTAGTTGCATAAGTAATCGTATTTGTACCTATTTTTTCATAGATACCATAAGTTCTTGATGCAGATGCACTCATACCAACTTTAGCATTAGCAGTTGTCACACCATTTGTAAAAATAGGTATTTCTTGTTCTGCTTCAAATCCATACTCTCCTTTACGAGAAATTCTAAAGTATTGTAGTCGATATTTTCCATTTTGTAATACATTATTCCATGTAAACAAAACAGATTGTTTCATCAATTTATTAGATTTCTTTTTAGGAACACCAACTGACGAGTTCAAATATCCTGCAATACGATTCAAGACTAAGGTAAAAGCCTTAGCATTCATATTTGTCACACCTTTGATTGCCCTATTTATATAGTTACTATCTTTAACACTATATTCCCAAGCTCCCTCTAATGTTAATTCATATTTCCAATAATCTCCATCATTATCAGGATTAGCATCCTTCGTAATACCATTGTATTCTGCTATAAATTCTAACGAATAATCACCTAAACTTGCATTGGCTTCTATAAAACCTTTTTTTACTGATCCATCTTTTGTATAGATATATCCATTTTCTTCTTTTGTAAAACGTTTTCCAGAAATGCCACCACCACCTCTGACACCTGCCTCTGCATCAAAGCCTAAAAATTTCGTTTCTCCTGTATTCGCACCAATACTTCCATGTCCTTCAAGTTCTTGTTCTCTAATAAAATCTTTGTGTTGATAATGTGCTAAACGACGAGCTAAACTTGGATCTTTTGTCTTAAAAAAAGAAGACACTTCATCATCTCCTAATTTCTTTTTCCAACGATAAAATATCTTAAAAAAATAAGCTACAAAGTGTTCAATATTATCAAAAATACCTGAATCTGTATAACTTGCTCCAACATTGAATTCACTATTTAGTAATCCCAATATTGCTGATGTCTGAAATTTTGCATCAAGCCCTATAGACCAACCAACCTTAAATCTTCTATCATCACCAATATCATAACCCAAAGTAATACCAAATTCAATATCTCCTCCTGCCTTTACCAATCTACCCAGAGCAGCTGCCGAAAGTCCAAGTTTAAGTGTGAGGTTTATATTTCCACTACCAGTATTGACATTATCCCAACCTGTCAATCTTTTAATACCTTGTATTAGTGCATTAGGGCCATCATCTAAACGAATAGGTTTTATTTCATCTTTTTTACTCGCAATTTTTGCTTTCGCTTGTAAAAATTCTAATGAGTTATCTTTAGGCGAGATATATCCTGTTTTGGTTAAGGTATAACCCTTTTGAGATTGAAACTTCTCAATTGCCTTCGCTGTTTTTGGTCCAATTTTCCCATCTACCTCATTTTCGGCAAGACAATTTACTTGAACTAAAAGTTTCTGAACTTTTCTAATATCGTCCATTGTGTTACCTACATACTTTCCATCTTTTTTTCCAACAGCGAACTCTATCAGACTTTTTTCCGTTTCTTTTTTAGGTTTTGCCTTTACATAAGATTGCTCTTTTGTTTTCCATTCTTTACTCTTCAGAGGAACACTTATCATTTGAAGCATTCCTTTTTCTATCCATCCGATTGTATGATAATCATCAAATCCACTATCTCCTACAATTGGAATTTCGAACTGACTATATGATTTGATGTTATTGTGTGCATGTACATTATGAATAATCGCATTCCATACATACTCTTTAGGTAATCTTCCTTTATAGGTTGCTTTAGCAGGGACTTTGATATAAAAAGGATTTGGAGGATGTTCCGTTAATCCCATTTTTTGGCTATAAGCTAAGGCTTTCTCTTTATCAGAAATCGCTTCTACCCCTGCTGTATAGCCACCTGCTTCTTGAAGCTGTACAGTTTCCCCCTTCATCTGACTAACCTCTCCATTCAAAGAAGAGGTTTTCAAAGGCTCATTATGATTTCCTTTCATCTGCAACGCCTTCGCTCCCATCACATCCGCCTCACGTTCCAAGCCACTATCATCATTCACATTCACCTTACCCTTCATTTGAACGGTAGGCTTCACACGACCTTGTTTTTGTTGGACAACGTGCCATGCTTCATGAGCGAGATGTTTTTCCTGTCCTGCTCCGAGGTGAATATCCGTGCCTTGTGCGAAGGCGTGTGCTTGTAGCTGTGCAGGTTTGTCGGAGTTGTAGTGTACTTTGACATCATCCATGGAGTAGCCCGATAGGTTTTCTATGCCTGACTTTAAGTTGTCGGGAAGTCCTGTATTATTGGTATCGGCTTTTTGTTGTATCGGTTGCTTTTTGCCAAATATGGGAACGGCAGGATAGCCTATTCCGCCCTTGCCTTGTATGACAGCGTTACTTTTATGCCAAAAGCGTTTTCCCTCCAAAAGGTGATACAGCTTCTCGTTCGGCTCGTTGTACTGTTTTACCATCATTATTGGAAGTACGCTTTTGAACAATAGGTTGTTCTTGTTCTTTGCTTAATTGATGTTCAGGCATTGGATTATTATTTGGTTTTGTTTTATTATGTTGCTAAGATAAATTT
>JBMYXW010000651.1:0-2674 GCA_049608825.1 Chitinophagales bacterium | reverse complement strand
GAAATAATTCACCTCAATTAAATTGGAATCTTGAATTTGACACTTTAATGCTTATTTTTGCGCCCCAATGAGAGAAAAATACAATTTTATCACGGTTGAAGGCAATACAGGTGCGGGCAAAACAACCTTAGCACAGATGTTGGCAGAGCAATATAAGGGCAATTTGATATTGGAGGATTTTGTGGACAATCCTTTTCTACCCAAGTTTTATATTGATAGGGAGCGGTATGCTTTCCCTTGTGAGCTTCATTTTTTGATGGCGAGGCAGAAACAGTTGTCCGAAATTATTGCTTCTAATAAACTCAAACAGGGCTTCAATATTAGCGATTATTTGTTGAACAAGTCTTTGCTGTATGGGCAGGTTAATTTGGAGGGAGATGAATATCAGTTGTATGCCAACATCTTCAATGCACTGTATCCAAAACTACCCAAACCAGAATTGGTGGTGTATGTTCATTCGACTGTGCCTCGATTGATTAAGAATATTCAAAAACGTGGAAGGGGTTTTGAGCAAGATGTAGATCCCAATTACTTGCAGAAAGTGGAGGAATTGTATATGGAGTATTTCAAAAGCAATCCTCAATTGAAGGTGTTAATCATTCACGCTGATAATTTGGATTTTGTGGCGCATCCAGAGCATTACCAACAAATTTTGGAGTGGGTAAATAAAGATTATGAAGGGGGAATTACGGATTTGTATTTGAATGAGGAAGTGAGAAAAGAGAAGTGAGGAATGAGGAATGAGGTTCTGTTTATCCTCTCCCAAATATTTCCTTGAGTTTGCATTTGTATTTTGAATTTGAATTTCTCACCCTCTTTCCTTGTCCAACATTCTTCTATCCATCAATACTTCAATCACATAGGTTTTGTCTTTGTTGACCATTGTAGCAATCTGGGCAATTTCCATATCGGTTTTTTGGTATAGATTCACAATAATATCAGCAACATTGGTTTGGTCACTGCTGTTGGATAATTCCGATTGGGCTTCGGCAATTGCAGCCTTCTGATTATTGGAGGAGGAATGGTTAGAATTGGAGTAATTAGAAGTTGTTGAAGCTTTTGTAATTAGCAATCTGTCTTTTGCTTCGTTGATGGTGTCTTTCAGTTCTTTGGGGTCGTCAATGAATCGGTGAATGGTCATCCCCTCCCCTGCTGCCGTTTGGATTTCGACATCTCCATAACCCCACATTCTTCCAAAAAAACTTTGTTGGTAACTGATATTGTTGATTTTGTCAAGTGGGCTTTCTTTGGCTAAAATCGAAAAAACGCCTGCTTCCTCAATGACTCTATAATTGGTGACCGCCCAAAGATTGACGCTCCAATCATACCATCTGTAAGTCGCATATAAAAAAGCAATGGCAAAACCACTCAAACTTACCCAAACATAAAAAAATGTATTCATTTCTTCTGAAAGGGCATACATGAGACATGTTGCCAGTCCTGTAATAAAGACTGCCAATATTGGTTTTGCCATTGTAAGCCAATGATGATGTGTTTTCAACAACACTTCTTCACTGTTTCTAAGCTTCGTTCGCATAAAAGCTATTTTGTATTACTTTCTAAGGTTGTTGATTTCATCCACCAAATCACTCATTTGGGCTTTCACTTGCTGAACTTGTGATTTTGCTTGATTGATTTGCTTGTCAAAAGAAATATCTTGTGGCACTAAGTCAACAACTTGTTGCTGTACTTTTTTGAACTGCTTATTGAAGTTGATATTGTTGCTATTTCCCACCAAGCTGCTGAACTGATTCTTCATGGTGTTCATTTGGTTGTAAAAGGAAATGCCTCGGTAGGCAGCCGTAATTTGACGACGAAATACCATACTCAAACCCACAACAACTGCACCAAATACCAACATGCCAATGCTTGTGCCGTATTTACTCCAAAAAGTAGGCACTGCAATTTGTTCTTCTGTCACCTCTACTTCGGTTGTTGAAGTAATCACTATATTGGGTAAAAGTTTGGCTTGCTCAATAAAGTTGGCAAGTTGATCGGTAGAAGGAAGATGCTGTACCAATTCTTGATGACCATTGATTTCTATCAAATGACTGTACAATTTTTCTGCTTCCCATTCGCTCAGTTCACTCACCGAACATACGCCTGCCTTGCAAAACAGAGTAGAATACAAAGTTCCTACTCCTTTGATACGCAACAAATCAATGCTGTGTAAAAAATGCAATAGTTTCTTTTCTTCAATACCTGTGCTTTCTGCAAGTTCTTTGCGGGTTTCGGGAGAAGCGACTTTGCTCACCAAATCTGCGGTAGTTGTAATACCCACTTCTTCTAATTTTGGAGAATACACCTCTCCATTATCTACAATATCATTTAGGTTGTATTTCATTTTACTTTTAAATTTTAGGGATTAGGGTTAATTAAAATAAGATTCCGATAATGAAAACGATTGGGTCACAGAAATGTTTAGTTTTTCCAAAAAGTATGGTTTTTATTTTAGAGAAAAATCCATTATTCTCTTTTGATAGGCCAATGCTTCCTTATTTGTTGGATCAATTTGCAGTACATAATTAAAGTCTTGCAAAGCTTTTTCTTTGTCTCCCAATTCATAATGCGCTGTTCCTCTCCAATTATACGCTTGTAAATTTGTAGTATGTTGGGCGATAAAAATATTGAAGTCTTCTAAAGCTTTGCTTGGATTTTGAAGTAAAAAATACAA
>JBMYXW010000650.1:0-2698 GCA_049608825.1 Chitinophagales bacterium | reverse complement strand
TTATTGGCTCTTGGGAATCCTTGTGTTTTCAGTCGCTTTGATGCTTTTGTGGTTTGGAGAACGAGAATACTTAGAACAATTGCGGCAAGATGGCATGAACAAGTTGAAGGAAATCACTGGGCTTACTGGGCAAGGAGAAGATAGTCCGACTGATATAGATACAACTAGTATTTCCCAAAACCCTCCACTTCCTATACCAACTCCAAATCCTACAATTGCTCCCATTAATAGCTCTAATGAACAGATAACTTTGAAACCCAAAGCGGAAATTAATGAAAACATTAATTATTTAGTTGCCGAATGGTATCAGCGTTTGGGTTGGTGGTTGGAACTGTTGAAATGGGCAGTTGTATTGGGGATTTTCATTGCTTTTTTAGTCTATCAATTGTATCGTCGCAATAAAAAACAAGCCTTACTGCAAAGGGAACGCAATCAAGCACCACCCGATTATTGGAACCCATTGCAGATAACCGATGCACCAAAAAAACTCTATCAAACTCCCACTTTTTATCAAACTGCCAAAGACATGCGGGTGCGTGTCGAGGGGGATGTGGAGGTTTTGAATGTGGATAAAACCATTGCTGCAACTTTGGAGTCTGGCGGTTATCCGAGTTTTGAATACGATATGACTTCCCGACCAGTGGAGTATTTGGTCTTGATTGAAGAAGAAACTCCCAAAGATCATCAAGCACGATTTTTTGACCAATTGACCCAAGAATTGGCGCAGCAAGATGTCTATATTGAGCGTTATTTTTACCAAAATGATCCTCGACATTGTTGGAAAATCGAATACCAAATTGAAACCAATTTGTACGAGTTGGCGATGCAGTTTCCGAGTCACCGACTGCTGGTAATGGGGGATGGAGATACTTTCTTGGATGGAGTGAGTGAAGATGTTTTGAGGTGGACGCAGCAATTTTCGGCATGGCAAATCCGCTTTTTGGTCACACCCAAACCAACCAAGGATTGGGGCTTTTCTGAGATTCAACTATCCGATATTTTCCACATTCTACCTGCCAATATTGCCGCATTGGAGAAAATGGATGATACACTATTGCATCCCGAACAATATCCATTGAAGTATTGGTTGTCCAATGATTCCAATAACTTTACTTCCTTCAATGAACCCATTGAAGTGAAGGATTTGCGGCAATATTTTGACCCTCAAACCTATCAACTCTTGTGTGCTTGTGCGGTTTATCCCGAATTGCACTGGGATTTTACCTTGCATCTCGCAAAGCAAATGTCGGCTGTTGAAGTAAGTACTTCAAACGAAGAAGGGAATGGGAGAAAAGTAATTGCTTCAAAGTCCTTGCTGCTTCCTTCCAATCTACTGCAATTGGCACGTTTACCGTGGTTTCGAGAGGGCTTCATTCCCGATGCCGAACGCCAAGTTTTGTTAGCCGATTTGCAGTCCAAATATGAGGCACTGACCAGAGAATCCATTGTTCGATTGCTCAAAGAAAATCCACCTCCAACCAACAGCTATGCCTACAATGAATATGCCATGAATTTGGCGGTGAATGAGTGGGAATTGGAGGAGAACGCTGCTGCAAAAAAAGCCCACCAAAAAGCATTGGCAGAACTGATGGAGAGAGACAAGCTTTTGCAGTTTGTGCGGATAAAATACCAAACTTCGGTACAAAAAATCAAGAATGCTTTTGCGATGCCCGAATTGGTCAAAGAAAATCTATTCAAAGGAGGATTACCCATTTTAGGCTTCAAAAACTATGTGTTGGCTGGATTGGTATTGCTGACATTGGCAGCTATTGCTTGGTTTGTGGAGGTGCCAGAAGGTGAACATTTGACCGAATTTGAAGGAGAATATTTTTACCTCGCCAACAAAAGGGATTCCGCCCGATTCTATCAATACCAAGCTCAAATTAATCTCGACCCTGTTACAAAACAAGCCTTATTGGACACCGCCTTGGCAATAGATACGACCTATGCCAAAGCTCGCTACAATTTGGCATTGACCTACTATGAATCTCAAAAACAAGATGGAAGCAATACAGATAGTTTGGTCTTGGAGAAAGCCATAGATGGTTTTTTGAAGACGAGTAAAATCTATGATATTGATTATGAAAGCGATTTGGAAAACATCACTTCTAATGTAGAAAAACTGCAATTCGGTGCAAACGATACTTGTTTTGCAATGATTTCAACAGATGATAATGTAATACGGCTTTGGAATTTGGACGGAGAATCTTTGGCGGAGTTTGTAGGGCATACGGATAAGGTGACATCGGTAAATTTTTCGGAAAATTATCCGTGGGTGATTACTTCCTCTTTGGATGGAACGGTTCGGATTTGGGACTTGGAGGGTAGAGAATTGTATGTCTATTCTATACCCTATCAGTTTTATACCTATGCTTGTTTTGTTCCCAATTCTGACCGTATTTTGGTGACTTATACAGGAGAAAATGGTAATTTAGAAATATCAACCTTAGCCGAATTAGAAATTCTTGAAAGGCTTGGTGGAGGGTATTCATTTACAAAAAAAACAGATATTGCCTACTTATCAATAGGCGTTAAAAATCCTAATTTTTCTAAAAATATTCGAGATGTTTTGTATCCTTCAAAGAATCAAGTTTTTTGGAAAGAATTGGATAGTGGAGGTTCTGTTCAAACTTTTGACTTCAATGCACCTGCTATTGCTGGTTTTTTCTTATTAGACAGTTTGCTTCAAGTGACCGTT
>JBMYXW010000649.1:0-2703 GCA_049608825.1 Chitinophagales bacterium | reverse complement strand
CATCGGCAAGCAATGCGGTCAATAGTCGGGTTCGCTTGAAACAGAAGCAATTGGAAAACTCTCCTTTCAAGAACTTACCTTCCTACATCGTTGTTGTTGAATTTAGTAACCCAAAAGCAAAAATCATCAAAAAATGAGCAATCAAAATCAATTAGCTGCCTTACACGATATAGCGATGGAATTTGTCGATGAAGCTCTTTTTGCCCAAAAAAGAGGGGATGAAACGACCGCACAATTGTTCTATCAAAAAGCCTACAATTTGGAGCGAAGGTATGCCTTGTCGATTCCCAAAGAAGAAAGCTATCAGTTGTCACGTTCTGTTTTTTTGAGGAGTGCAGCAACTTTGGCTTTGGATTGCGACAAACTATCCGAAGCAAACGAGTTGGCAAATTTGGCATTGGAAGACAATCCTCACCCTGCTATTGTGCCTGAATTGGAGGAAGTTGTTGCCAAAGCGCAAAAGGCAAGCATCAAACATTCTGACTCGCCCTTATCCTCCAACAATTTCGATACCCACAATATAGATAATTCATTGCTTGAGAAACCTGAACTTAATGCTGATTCTGAATCCGAGTCAAAAGGTTCAGTCCTTCATCCTCAAAAAATACAAGCCATTCAAATTCAATTGACCATCACCGATGAAAACGAAGCCAATTTGTTGATGCAATTGCTTCAAAAGTTTGATTCTGTTAGGGTTCATAGCTAGTGAAACTTTGGCAACGGTTTTTCACCTTGCCAACAGTTGAACGGCATACATCGAATCCACTCAACTGTTGCCAAAATTGGAAATTGTTGGCAAAGTTTCGTTCTATCCGTCTTTAGTCACCAATAAGCCTTGAACAAGAAGATTTAATTGAAAGGAAACTCATTTGATTATGGAGTGGGCATTTTGCGTATTCAGTGCGGTTCTTTTTTATTAAGCCTTCTTGTTCCAAGCAAAAAACAGTTCCATGACTTACAAAGAATTAGGGCAGCTTATTCAAAAAAGACGCAAGAATTTGGGCATGACCCAAGTTGAGTTAGGTAGGTTGGCGGAGGTTTCCTTTCGTACTATACAAAATATCGAATTGTGGAGTCCGTTCCGAGTGTCGCCAAGTCCTTCGGACGTTGAGCGAACTCTTCACTAATCAAGAGAAAACTCGACAACGTTTGAAAAACTTGTCGACGTTTGAACGACATCGAAGCAACGAGACCACTTCAAAGTTGCCAAAATTGGAAATTGTACCGATTTCTTCGGCATCCGAGATTGGGAAAATTTCGTTTCATTCCAAGAAACAAATTTGATAAAATAACTTTGAAGAACTAAAATTGGGCAAAGATTGTTTTCTGTTAAAATTGAAGATTATGAGTGATTTAACATTGAAATTTAACCAGTTGGGATTTTTTGGACAACAAGAGGTGATGAAGTTTATTAATTTTATGCTTCAACAAGAAAATTCGGTGGACTTAAAAAATGTCCATAAACCCAACAATTACAAACAGCGAATATTGCAGGTTTCTGTTTGGAGTGAAGAAGATTTGCAAGTATTTGATGAAACCAAAAAACAGTTCAATTCATGGCAGATTCAAGAATGGTAGTAGATACGTCTATTTTCATTGAGCATTTGCGTGCTAGAGATAAAATGACAACGGGGTTGTATAATTTACCTAACGATGCTACCCTACTTATATCTTCAGTCACTTTGTACGAGTTGTATTTAGGAGCGAGAGATGAAGGTAAATGGAATGATGTGGAGGCTCTAACATTGGGAATCCCCGTTTTACCTTTCAACTATGAAGTCTCCATAGAAGCGGCTAAAATATACCATGAGTTACGTAGAAGCAACAATATGATTGAATTTCGAGATATTTTTATTGGGGCAACAGCGAGGGTTTACGATATTCCTATCAAAACGCTGAATAAAAGGCATTTTAAAAGAATTGAAGGTTTGACGGTTTTGGATTAGACATAGGCTACCTGATAACATTTGCAGCTAGTTGATGCAAAAAACAGTTCCATGACTTACAAAGAATTAGGGCAACTTATTCAGAAAAGACGCAAGAATTTGGGTATGACACAAGTTGAATTGGGTAGTTTGGCGGAGGTTTCCTTTCGTACCATACAAAATATTGAATTGGGGAGTCTGTTCCGAGTGTCGCCAAGTCCTTCGGACGTTGAGCGAACTCTTCACTAATCAAGAGAAAACTCGACAACGTTTGAAAAACTTGTCGACGTTTGAACGACATCGAAGCAACGAGACCACTTCAAAGTTGCCAAAATTGGAAATTGTTGGTAAAGTTTCATTCTACTGACGAACTAAGATTCCGAGAATAGTGTTTGTATGGTATGTTTTATCCAACAAAAATTCAAAGAAAATGGCAGAATTGACCTTAAAACTCGATAATGAAGTGGTTACAGCCTATCAAAGTGCTGACGAAAAAACAAGAAATAAAATAGATTTTTGGGTTAATAAGTGGTTGAAAGATTTGTTAAACCCAAATCCCAAAGAACGTTTGCTACAAACCATGCACAAAGCAAGTGAAGAAGCACAAGCAAATGATTTGACGATGGAAGAACTGAATAAAATACTGTCAGACAATGGATAAACCTTGATTTGTTCTTGACACGAATACGCTGATTAGTGCCTTTCTGTTTCGGAATTCCATTCCTTACAAGGCTGTTCAAAAAGCTTTGAATATGGGGAAAGCACTACTATCTTTAGC
>JBMYXW010000648.1:0-2705 GCA_049608825.1 Chitinophagales bacterium | reverse complement strand
CAACAAAAATGAGGGCAAACGCACTGCAAAAGTAGATTGGACAACAGGTCCAGTGACAGGAGAAGTAATGGTGACAGTCACCGATGCCAATGGTTGCCAAGGAAATACGATGTTGTCCATTGAAGTCTTAGCTCCCTTGCAGCCTGTGATTACAGGCACGTTTGAGTATTGCAGAGGGCGAGAAGCGACTTTGGACGTAGGAACGTATGCTTTAGCTCCACAAACTTATTTGTGGTCAAATGGAGAAACGGTTCAAAGTTTTTCGACTACTTCAATAGGCGTTTACACCGTCACTGTCACCAATCAAGAAGGATGCACAGGCACCGCCACAGCCGAAGTGAGTGCCACACCCTGTTTGGCAGAAGCAGGCGTTTTGACCACCAATGCCGTCACGATTTGTGCAGGCGGAAACATTGAAGTCAGCACGACCAGCCAACAAACAGGAGCAAACTACCTTCAATATTTCTTTATCTACACTCAAGATAATTTAAACAATACATCATTGCATGAGTATGCAATAGCTGATTATGGAAACGGAGAAGCAAGTGCCAGTTTTGGAGATTTGGCAGCAGGTGATTACCTCGTATGTGCCTACAACGAGTGTCAAGATTGCCTGCCCAATCCCTCCCCCATAACAACAAGTTTGGACGATATTGACCAAATAGGAACGATACAAGATGGATGCTTCGACTTCCAATGTGCGAACATCACCGTTCCCGAAGCCTTTGCACCCGATATGAACGGCACAGGTTTGATTACTGAAAACAATGCCGCAGGACAAAACATCTACATTGCAGAAGTGTGTGGAGGAACAGCTCCTTACACGATTGATTTTGAATCATCAGCAGGGCTTTTTGCAGCAGTCAATGACTATCCATCCCCCATTGCAGGCTGCATCAAATACCAAATATTGTATGTTCCCGAGGCAGATTGGACATTGACGGTAACAGATGACAATGATTGCCAAAACGAAACAGTCGTATTTACCAATGAAGGAACGTCAAGTACTACTCCTGTGCTTCAAATCGTTGGACATACCGCAGAGGTTGAAACCTGTGTGGGCGATGCGGACGGTTCGATAAGCGTTGAAGTAGAAGGCGGTGACAGTACTTGTGGAGAATACAGCTATTCTTGGTCAGGCCCTAATGGATTTTCTATTTCTGCAATAGGCAGCACAACAGGCAACACTGCAACAGGTTTGGCATCAGGAAAATACGATGTGACCGTAACCGACTGTACAGGAACAACGACAGTGAGAGAGGGCATGAATGTAGCACGCAAAACTCGTGGACGAAGTAGAAGTCGAGGAGGCTGCAAAACTACTGGAAATAACTTTCTTCAAGGTTTTGAAGCGAATGAGAACATCATGTTAGGAGTCTATCCCAATCCTTTTGCCGATAAAACTTCCATAGAATTTACCCTATCCGAAACCTCCAAAATTTGGCTATCGGTTTATGCGATGGATGGACGAGAAGTGAAAGAATTATTGAAGGGTGAAACAAGAGAAAGTGCGGTATTGAATCGGGTGAATTTGGAAGCCGAAGGTCTGCAAAACGGTTTGTATATCCTTCAATTGGAAACTGAATCAGGCGAACGACTGCATACGAAGTTGTTGATATCGAAGTAGCTTAGTAAGACATCAGAAGTCTCCTTTGTACAACACAAAACTAATGGGTCTGGGGGGATTTAGCATTGGTAAAAACAGCCCAAGCATTTTAGGATGCTAGGGCTGTTTACTTTTTTTCAAAACGCAATTTCCAAACAAAATCCGACAAAGCACATAACAATATACTAAACTCTTATTTAGCCCTATTAAAGCCCAATTAATCAAAACATTGCATTTATGTGACAAATTAGATATTGCCCTTATGCCATGCAACATGAGTGTTAAAGATTGCAACATGAGTGTTAAGGATTGGAGAATAATTGGTAATAAATAAAAATTATTGGCAATGAATTTGTCTCTCTATTCATACCTCCTCTCATCATTCCTTCTACTCCATTCTTTTTATCACAAAAGGCTCATTAAACAACAATGCTATGATGTATTTAGACAAAATCACAGTTCCAAAAATCCTCATTCCTATACTCCTCACTTTTCTTTTCTTGTGCGCTTCCACCAGTAGCCATGCACAAGCCGATTACCATGTCAATGCCTCCACAGGCAATGATACAAACGATGGGCTATCTTGGTCAACAGCTTTTGCTACACTTCAAAAAGCCATAGACGAAGCCGTAGCCAATGACGAAATATGGGTAGCCGAAGGCACGTATTATCCTTCCAAAGAATCCGATGGCACAACAGATAGCCAAAGAGAATTCACCTTTTTCATCGACTTCGATGTCAAAATCTATGGTGGTTTCCCCAATACAGGCACTCCAACGATGGGAGATAGAGATTGGGAAAACCACAAGACAATTCTGAGTGGAGACCTCGATATGGACGACACGGATGGATTAACAGGAACAGCATTACTCACTAATGGCACCCGTAATGACAATTCCTACACAGTGGTACGTACTGAAAATCTAAGCTCAACTTGTCTGATAAATGGTTTTTTTGTAGAAGGGGGAAATGCCAATTTAGGTTCAGGTATTGTCACTCCCCCCAATCATTTAGGTGGAGGGATGTTGAATTCGTACAGCAATCCCACCCTCACCAATTGTAGTTTTTCCAACAATTCGGCAGACTTTGATGGTGGAGG
>JBMYXW010000647.1:0-2708 GCA_049608825.1 Chitinophagales bacterium | reverse complement strand
AGTGATTGGAACAGATGGAGCAGGTTCGGCAGTTCGTCGAAGTATGATGGGGCAAACCACACAACTACTCTTCAATTATTCCCAAGATTTTTTGCGACATGGCTACAAAGAATTGAGCATTTTGCCTACCGAAAATGGTGGCTATCGCATCGAAAAAAATGCGCTACACATCTGGCCTCGTGGTAGTTTTATGATCATCGCTTTGCCGAATATGGATGGCAGTTTTACGGTCACAATGTTTCATCCCTTTGAAGGAGAAAATGGCTTCAATCAGTTGGACACAAAGGAGAAGGTCAAAGCATTTTTTGAAGCTTATTTTCCAGATTTAATTCCTTATATGCCACATTATGTAGAGGAGTTTTTTGAAAATCCAGTCGGTACTTTGGGAACGATTAAATGCTTTCCGTGGCAAGCTTATGGCAAAACCTTGATTATGGGTGATGCCTCTCATGCGATTGTACCGTTTTATGGACAAGGCATGAATGCTGCCTTTGAAGATGTGCGGGTATTCGATGACGTGTTGAACGACCTTGAAGGGAAAGCAGGTTGGGAAGAAATTTTCACCCGATTTCAGGCTTTAAGAGTCGACAACGCAGATGCCATTGCAGATTTGGCAATTGACAATTTCCACGAAATGCAAGACCGTGTGGACGATGCAGATTTCATCAAGAAACGAAAGCTGGAAATGAAATTGGAGCAGCAGTTTCCCGATTATTACTCCAAATATTCTTTGGTCACTTTCCTCCCTGAACTCCCTTATTCTATTGCAATGAAACTTGGTCGAGCTCAGGATGATTTGCTTTTGCAGGTTTGTGAAGGTAAAGAGGTCGATGATTTGGACTTGAAAGAAGTGATGGACGAAGTACAACAGACGATTTATGATAAATAGGTGGCAGAAATCCAAATATTTCTCCAATAACAAAAAATCTTACCACTCCACAACCACTCCAATGCTCGGCAATAAATTCCCTACTTCATTCTCAAGCAATTTGACTTGGTAGCGAGTCGGGTCGTTTACATCCTCCAAAGGCATACCCTTTTCATCTCTTACTACGGTGATATTGGGAAAGCTTTCAATGGAATATCCATAAATGTTTTCGATGTCGAGATATAGGTTGAGCGCAAATTTTTTGTAAAACCATTTTTTATCTACTCGAACATCTAATTGGTGATAATTTGGTAATCTTTCGGTATTGATGCGATTGAAGTCAAAAATACCTGTATTCGACACATCCCAAACGCTTTTGAGCGACGAAGTAGCAATGTCATAAGGCGTATAAGGCGTTCCTCCTGTGTATCTCCAACGTGCGCCAATTTCCCAGTTTTTCTTAAATTTCTTGCCCATTGTGATACTTACCAAATGTCGATTGTCCCAGCTTGCATTGGCATAATCGTCGGGGTTTCTATTCGTAAATTCAGACCGAACAAAAGTATAGGATGCAATTCCATAGAAACCTTTGAATAGTTTTTGTTGGAATAAGAATTCCAAACCAAACGTTTTGCCTTGTGAGTCGGGCGAAACGGGTGCATCTCCAATCACTCCAAAATCTGCCCCCAAATTGGCAAGTGAAATGGAATCACGTAAGAGCATGGGATAGTCATTGTATTTTTTGAAGAAACCTTCCACACTAAACTTGGAGTTTTGAGCAGTTTGATAGGCTACACCTGCTACAATGTGTGTATTTTGGATGTATCGAATCCCATTGTCGGCATTGACCAACGTTCCTGCATTGTCTCGGTAGCCCAAAACTGTATAAGCGGGCAATTGGTAAAAAATACCTGTATTGAAGTTGAGGCTGAACTGTGGAGTGAGCGCATAAGACAAAGACAATCTGGGCGAAAACTGCTCCAAAGGATTGCTCATATCATCCGAATAACTATTAGCATCCATCCGAAAACCCAATGAAGCGGTCAACCTATCCTCCAAAAGCGTTTTACTCGCTTGTGCAAAAAGACTGTATTTATTGAAGTTCAATTCAGAATCGTAATCCACCGTTTGGACTTCGCCATTCACTTCAATTCGATTGAAGGTGCTGTTGGTATATTCCGCCGTTTCAAAACCCAAACCATAATTCAACTTCCAGCCATTCATGCGGTTGGTATTCTCCAAACGAAGCTTGTTTTCGATTTCGGCAGATTCATAATCCAAAAGCAAACCCTCTGGTACTCTAATGTTGTCTCGGTATTTGTCGCTCAAATTGTTGAGGTGATTGCGGCTGATAACCAAAGTCGTATAGCCATTTTTGCGAAAATTCTTGTAGTTCGCTCCAATCGTATAGCTCCACTGGTCTTGTTCGGGTAAGTTTGCCAACAAAAGCTGTTGTTCTTCGGTTTCGTTCGCCTCCAAGTTGAGAACCGAATTGTCGATTGCACCCAAGCCTATAATGGTCAATTGATTGTTGTCATTCAATTGGAATTTGGTTTTGAATTGAAAGTCATTGTAGGTCGGCAAGAATGGCAATTCTAAGGCTTCAAACAACAACTGCAAATACGACCGCCGAAAAGAGGCGATGAAAGTCGCTTTTTTGCCCAAAGGTCCTTCGGCAGTCAAACCCACATCACTCGAACCGAGGGTGAAATTGAAGCCCAAGCGGTCGGTTCGCCCTTCTCGTTGTTGAATTTCCATGACCGAACTCAAAGCATTTCCCCGATTTGCAGGAAAAGCTCCCGTATAAAAATCCACATTTTTGATAAAATTCACATTCAAC
>JBMYXW010000646.1:0-2709 GCA_049608825.1 Chitinophagales bacterium | reverse complement strand
GCGTATGTACTCCTTTGGCAACCATCCACTCTACTTTGCCTTGAAGAATATTCTTATTGTAAATAACTTTCATTTCTCTTTCGGCAAAAGAAAATATTTCAAGGCTGTACAAATCAAAATCTACCAATTCTACTACTGGGCTGATAAATTTTTCTCGCAGTTCTTGTTCATTCCAACCTCTAACTGATAACTGTAATTTTCTATTCAATTGCACCAATCTTTTTTCTTCATATTCTTCAATAAGGATAGCTTTGGCTCGTTCCAACCAATCTGATAAATAGCCATCTACATTTAACTGTTGCTTGAGATTAAAGGCTTTCGTTGCCATGCTTTCTGTAAATGAAGAAAATGTATATACAGGCAGTTTATTTGTTTTTTCACTCATGGTAATTCCATTTTCTATAAAAATAAGAAATATAAGTGGGTTTACACAAGTTGAAAAATAAAAGTTAATTTTGAATCAACTTATCTGTACTTCAATATCAATAAACACTTTTGTCACAATGAGAACCCAAAAGCAAACCTTCACCAACTCCGAAGGACAACAATTATCGGGCAGATTAGACCTTCCTGCCGACCAACATCCCTTCACCTATGCCATCTTTGCACACTGCTTCACCTGCAATAAAAACCTAACCGCAGTACGAACCATCAGCCGAGCCTTGACCCAAAACGGAATTGGCGTATTGCGCTTTGATTTTACAGGATTGGGGCAAAGTGAAGGTGAATTTGCAGACACCAATTTTGCATCCAATGTAGATGACCTTGTTGCAGCAGCAGACTTTATGGCGAAAGAATTTGGTAAAGTAGAATTGTTGGTAGGACATTCATTGGGCGGAACAGCCGTATTATTGGCAAACTCCAAAATCGAAAGTATCAAAGCGGTTGTCACAATTGGTTCTCCATCCGAACCCGCACACGTTCAGCACTTATTGGCTTCAAAAAAGGAAGAAATAGAAGAAAAGGGAGTAGCAGAAGTCAATATTGGAGGGCGACCCTTTACCATCAAAAAACAATTTTTGGATGACCTCCAAAACCGAAATTTTGAAGAGGTCATTCATGGATTGGAAGCTGCCTTATTGGTATTACATTCCCCGCAAGATAGAACCGTTACAGTGGACAATGCCGCCAAGATTTACACTGCAGCTCGACACCCCAAAAGCTTTGTCTCATTAGATGGTGCAGACCATTTGATGTCGGACAAGGAAGATTCGTTTTATGCAGGAGAAATGATTGCCTGTTGGGTCAAACGATATGTCTGTCGCCCCAAAGAAAATCCATTGAAGACTCAAAAACAAGCTGTTGTGCGAACAGGCAATGTGGGTTTTGTTACCGAAGTAGTGACAGGAAATCATCGTTTTATTGCCGACGAACCCATTGAAGTAGGAGGAAATGATTTTGGCCCAACACCCTATGATTTATTGGTGTCGGGTTTGGGAGCTTGTACGAGCATGACTTTGCAGATGTATGCCCGCCGTAAGAAATGGGATTTGCAGGAAGTAACTGTTCATTTGAGGCATCAAAAAATACACGCCAAAGATTTGGACGAGGTAGAAGACTCCAAAGGCAAAATTGACTACATCGAACGTTGTATTGAAATGGAAGGTAATTTGGATGCCGAACAAAAACAACGTTTGCTCGAAATTGCTGATAGATGTCCTGTTCACCGAACATTGCATGGCGAAATTGTAGTCAAAACGGAGTTATTGAAGGAATCGTAAAGTCTTAAAAAATGCTAATTTTGGTTTTGATGAAACTTTTTAACCTTAATTCTTTTTAATTATTTGAAAGAGCTTGTGTTTTTATGAGCTGCTTTTTGATTTTTCTTAATAGAACACCATCAACCTTCAACGAAAAACGCAACATGAGCGAAATATTGGAACCTATTGTGCTGATAGACTACGAAAAAGGCGAGGAAGCCCATATCGTTACTTATACCGTCAATACTTTTGAAGAAATACTCTATGCAGCTAAGCGCATCAACCAAGATTTATTCAATGGTGATTGGCAACTTTCTTTCTTAGACGAAAACAAGCAACCTGTCGACATTGGTAAGGAAGAAATTTTGGAAGATTATTTGGAGAAAGATATTCAAAGTTTTTATTGGGCATATAGAGAAAAGAAGCGCAAAAAAACAGCACCTCAACAAAGTGGTGGAAGTCGAGCTGCAAGCGCAAGACAAAAAACTCGAAAAAAATGGAGAGGAAGTGAAGGGGCGCAAGCTGCCAATCGTGCACCTAAACAACAAACTCAGAAAAAAGGAGCTCCTACGAAAGTTCGACAAATCAAGCGTAAAAAATATGCTCATGTAGGCAAACGAATCATTGCATTTTGGATTGACCGATTGATTATTGCTATGTTGGCGATGATGATTTTCCGAGCTGGACCTGCTGCCATCGGTTTAATTTGGTGGTTATACTTTGCCATTACAGAAAGTTCCAAGCACCAAGCATCATTTGGTAAGCGTGTTATGGGCTTGAAGGTGGAACACACTGAAGGTAGAGGGTTGACTTTTACAGAGGCAACTGTTCGTGTCTTTGCAAGATTCTTGTTAAGTTTTGGTGCTATCGTAGCACTCTTTACCAAAAAACGACAAACCTTACATGATTTAGTGACCAAGACAATTGTGTTAGATACAGACGACTAAGGCAAATTCAAATTAAAAACTCAAATACAAATTCAAACAATACTTTGTGAGCGAGTGGGTTA
>JBMYXW010000645.1:0-2721 GCA_049608825.1 Chitinophagales bacterium | reverse complement strand
GGCACAAAATAGCGATTGAAAAAACCAGTCGGCAATGGATAACTCTTCGGTTTGCGAGTCATTACCCGGCTTTGCTTCGTAATGATTACCTCCGTTCCCTTACAAAACCTTGGTTTTTTAATGATACCAATAATGTACCAAAGTAGAATCAAGGCAATAATTGAAGCAATCACCAACCAACCACATTTTTCCCAAAAACCCACATCTTCAATCTCTACATCAATCGTCAGCTTGCCTCGTTCGGTAATAATCAGATTGGGGTTTGTGGACTTCAATTGAATCTGCAATTGATCTTTTCCCGTTTTGGTAAAACACGCACATATAAAAGTTGTTGGGCGGAGATACATTTTTCCATCTCGTTTTTCGACTTCAATACCGATGTTCACATCGTTGAGTTGTTCCATATACATGTCTTCCAATTCCTTTGCAGTCGGTTCTCTCGGAGCTTCATTTTCGACAATGATTTGGGGAGTAATCATAATTTGATCTCCATCACCCATTGCAGTCACCTTAGCCTTCAATGCCTTTTTGTCTGACTGAATAAAAGCTTTGGGGCGAGGGCAATTGTCTTTGGTGACAATCAAAACCTTGCTCTGAAAATTGAAGTAACCCGAAAATTCGGCTGCAACGGACACAATCAATTTTTTTCCTTTGAAGGGAACATCCGCAAAAAATGCACCCGTTTTTTCGTCCAATTTCATGCGGATTTTTCGTTGCGTCGTTTCATCAATAAACACCACATTACTCGCCTTCAATACAGGCATATCCAACATTTTGCCATTGAAGTCCACCAGCTTTGCGCCAATCTCCAATGTTTGCACCGTATCACAAACCACATATTGATTCTCTCGTTGAGAACGAGTTGGACTGTTGACCATGATTTCGAGCCGAGCAGCTACTTCTGGTAAAATTTTGATTTTGCTGGCATCAATAGATTCATTGAAGCCCAATTCGACTTTTCCTTTTGGAATCACCTGTCCTTTTTGAGCCGCTTCAATGTGGTTGATTAAACCTGTCATAGTGTAAATCCCTCTTGATTTTTGGGCTTCAAAGGATTCTCCCAAACGCAAATTGCTGCCATCCGATTTTGCCGAAACCAAACGAGGTAATTTTGCATTCGATTCTGCATCTTGTTGCAATACAATTACCCGCTTCAAAGGAACAGGCGATTCCCAGTCAATTGTTTTATCCTTGGGTTGAATCGTGATACCGCTTCCCGAAAGGGTCATAATTCCCGCCGCAATTTCTTCCATCTGCTTGATAATCTGCTCAAAACTGCCTTGTGTTCGGAGTGTTTTGTTGGGTGTTTGGCTGTTTTCGAGATAAGCATCCAACACACTTTGAACGGTACTCACATTCAGAAAAAAGATGCGAGTTCCTGTTTCTTCTACAAGTGTTCGTAGTTCATCAGGGTATTTGGTCGAGAAGTCAATATCGGTGATTCCACCATCCGAAAGAATGATAAGTGTTTTGTAAGGTTTCTTGCTTTTGGTGAGTTGTTCTTTTGCATAAATTGCCGCTTCAAAGGGCGTATTTCGAGCATTGCAGTCATAGCTTTTGCGTGCCGATTTCATTGCTCCTTTTTTGCTGTTCAAATCTATTTTGTCCTCTTTTGCAGGCAACATTCTATAGACAGACAATTCATCTTCGGGGTGTAGCAATCCCATCATCACCTGCAATGCGTAGTTAATGCCTTCACATTGACCAGATTGTGTCATACTTCCTGAATTGTCATAGACAATGGCTACGGCTCTATCTTGAGCGGTGAGTTGAAGCGTGTAAGTGATTAGAAAACCCAGAATCAGAAAATATTTTAACAATTTCATAGATGTTATTAGAGCAAAAGGGAAAAAATAGTAAACGTTTGTAAATATAGAAAAATTCCCTTGAATTCCACTTCCCTTGATGTTTCACATAAACATTCTCAACATTCCATCGTTTTTTATGGTATAGGCACAAAACAACACACCTCATTCTCAATAGCTTTTTATTCAGAAAATCAATTATCTTTATATGCAAAATGAACCTTCTTTTTTAGCTCCAAATCGAGACATCATTGTAATCGGTGCATCGGCAGGAGGACTTGAAGCCCTTTTTAGCTTAGTTTCTCATTTGCCAGCCAATCTACCTGCCTCTATATTTATTGTTCATCACCTACCGCCTTATTCCAAAAGCAATTTATCACAGATTATCAATAGAAAAAGCCCTCTGGAGGCTGTTGAAGCCAGAGATGGAATAAGGTTTGAAAAAGGAAAAATTTACTGCCCCAAAGCCGACTTTCATTTATTATTGGAGGGAGAGAATATACTATTGTCCAAAGGACCAAAAGAAAACCGCTTTCGACCTTCCATAGATGCCCTATTTCGTTCGGCAGCTTACGAATACAAACAGCGAGTCATTGGAGTGGTATAAACTTTTCTGCACCCTATTCTATTACTCAATATCACATTCATCCGCCAAACGAAATACGCCCCCTCGAAAGTGTTGGAATCTGGGCGTATAAAATGGGGATAGACTATTATCACACACCAAAACAATACCTTTCTCTATCCACCAGATTGGGCTCCAATATTGTTTTGTTTAGAAGACCCGAAGAAGTTGGAGGAATCCATTTCAGCCTCTCCAATAATCACAAAATCAAACGATTGACTGTAGGATATGGAATTAATTATGCCTATAATGTAATGGACGTTTGGAATGAAAATGCTCCTTTTATTCCAA